>NZ_AFOC01000107.1:0-10194 GCF_000224455.1 endosymbiont of Riftia pachyptila (vent Ph05) | reverse complement strand
CACCCCCTCCGCCTGGTGTGGCCCCCACCACAGCTGCTCCGCCGCCTCCGCCCGCTGCTCCGCCGGCCGCTGCCGATGAGAGCCAGCCAAGCCTGGCGGTGGTGTTGATCCGCGCCATGATCGCCGCCGCCCATGCCGATGGCGAGGTAGATGCCGATGAACGCCAGCGTATCTTCGGCAGGCTTGAGCAGAGCGGTCTCGACCCGGAAGAACGGGCCTTCATGGAGCACGAGATCGACAACCCGGTGAGCGCTGCACAGCTGGCTGGCTGGAGCGACTCCGCTGACAGTGCCCAGCAGATCTATTCGGCATCGCTGCTGGCGATTCAGCTCGATACCCCGCAGGAGGTCGTCTATCTGCGCGCCCTGGCTGGTCGGCTGGGGCTGACAGATGATGCGATCAATGCGGTGCATGCGGCACTGGGTGTGCCGCCGCTGGCGCCTGCAATCTAAACGACAGAAGGAGTATCAGGATGTCTCAAGAGTGGTATCTCAGCTATAACGGCCAGCAGATAGGGCCGATGGATTTCGCGCAGGCCGCCGCCCGCGCCCAGGCCGATCCCAACGGCCACGCCTGGCGTCAGGGCATGGCGGAGTGGCTGCCGATCAACCAGATCCCAGAGCTGATGAGCGGCCAGCCGCCGGCAGGTTCCGCGCTAGTGCCGGGTAAGGCGGACGAGATTGACTATCAGATCCACGGCCACGAGAGCCAGTTTGTCGAGGTCGAGCTCGATCCCGGCGAGAGCGCGGTGGCCGAGGCGGGGGCGATGATGTACAAGGACGCTAGCATCGGCATGACCACCCTGTTTGGCGACGGCTCCGGCAGCGATGGCGGTGGCTTCATGGACAAGCTGTTGGGGGCGGGCAAGCGTCTGCTCACCGGCGAGAGCCTGTTCACCACGGTCTTCACCCACAATGGTTCGGGCAAGGCGAAGGTCGCTTTCGCCGCGCCCTTTCCCGGCACCATCATCCCGATCTCTCTGGCCGACATGGGTGGCCGGCTGATCTGCCAGAAGGACAGCTTCCTGTGTGCCGCCAAGGGAGTCTCCATTGGCATCCACTTCCAGAAGAAAATCCTCACCGGACTGTTCGGTGGCGAGGGTTTTATTATGCAGAAACTGGAGGGCGACGGGCTGGTCTTCGTTCAAGCCGGCGGCACCCTGCTGGAGCGTGAGCTGGCCCCCGGTGAACAGCTGCATGTGGACACCGGCTGCCTGGTGGGGATGCAGGACTCGGTGCAGTTCGATCTGCAGCAGGCGGGCGGCGTGAAGACCGCCCTGTTTGGCGGCGAAGGCCTCTTCTTCGCCAACCTGCAGGGGCCTGGCAAAGTCTGGCTGCAGTCGCTGCCATTCTCGCGCTTGGCTGGCCGGATGCTGGAGGCCGCGCCCCAAGGTGGCGGGCGAGACCAAGGTGAAGGTTCCGCGTTGGGTGGATTGGGTGATCTGCTGATGGGGGATAATTGATCCGGCGCTTGCCGGTCGGTTCTGCCCTGTCGCAAGAACATTAGGAAACCGATGTGATGTTTGGCCTGTTGAAATCAACCCCGCCTATCGATGAGCCCTCAGCAGAGTGGCTGTTTGATGCCTATGCTTGGGCGCTGAGAAACTTTGATGCGCGGGTCTTCCATCAGGAGAGCATCCTGGTGGTGCCCTCCAATGAACACTTTCCGGGTCGTGAAAACAGCCTGCACGGCATGGCAGAGCTGATCTTCGAGCAGGTCAAGGCCTATGCTGGCATGGCCCACTGGCCCTGTCGGCTGCTGGATCAGCAGGCCTGTATGACACTGGAAACGCCCAGCCTGCGTCTGGCCGGTGCAATCAGAGGCTCCCGGGGTATTCCGCTCACGACGGTGGCGGAGGATCAAAAACTCATCGTCCTCTACCAGCCGAATCAGGTCAGCAATCCGGAGGCGCTGATCGCCAGCTTCGCCCACACCCTGGCCCACTATCTTGGCACCACCGCTGAAGAGCCCCCGCCGGGCGGGCCGGAGCAGTGGCCCCATCTCACAGAACTGTTGGCGGTGTTTATGGGGTTTGGGCTGATGTTTGCCAACAGCGTCTACGCCTTCAAAGGCAGCAGTTGTGGCAGCTGCGGCGGTGGCGCCCCAGGTCGCAGCGCCTTTCTTTCAGAGGAAGAGACAACCTACGCCCTGGCAATCTTTGCTGTGCTGAAAGAGATCCCGGCCAAAGATGTCAGCCGCCACCTGAAAAAATCACTGCGCCCGGTCTACAAGCAGGCGCTCAAGGATCTGGCAGGACGAGGAGAGCAGCTTGCGCGGTTGCAAGATATCGATGGGGATGCTGTTGCTGCCTTAGCCCAATAGGGTGGATTTTGTGAAGCGCAGCTCGTCATCATCACCCATAAAAAAGGCCTCCCCACCGAGGTGAGGAGGCCTTCTTCACAGCTCAGATCGCTGTCGATCAGCCCATGTTGCTGGCAACGAAGTCCCAGTTGACCAGTTTCCAGAACGCATCCAGGTAGGCGGGGCGGGCGTTGCGGTAGTCGATGTAGTAGGCGTGCTCCCAGACGTCGGCGGTGAGCAGGGCCTTCTTGCCGGCAGTCATCGGAGTGCCGGCGTTGGAGGTGTTGTAGATCTCCAGGCTGCCGTCTTCGTTCTGCACCAGCCAGGTCCAGCCGGAGCCGAAGTTGGTGGCGCCGGAGGTGGCGAACTTCTGTTTGAATTCGTCGAAGGAGCCGAAGGTGCTGTTGATTGCGTCGGCCAGGGCGCCAGTCGGGGCGTTCTCATCGCCGGGCGAACGCAGGCAGTTCCAGTAGAAGGTGTGGTTCCAGACCTGAGCGGCATTGTTGAACACGCCGCCCTCGGACTTCATGATGATCTCTTCCAGGGAGGCGTTTTCGAACTCGGTGCCCGGGATCAGATTGTTGAGGTTGGTGACGTAGGTGTTGTGGTGCTTGCCGTGGTGGAACTCCAGGGTCTCTTGGGAGATCACAGGCTCAAGGGCGTCGATTGCAAAGGGAAGCGCAGGCAGTTCGTGTGCCATCAGTCAGGTACTCCTTGGATCTTATTGAGAGTCGTGGTGGGGTCGATCTGTGCCGCACCACTGGTAAAACCTAGTAAAATACTTGGCCATTCTAGCCAGAGGGGTTGAGTCTGGCAAGGTTATTTTTGTACTGATTCTAAATGGAAATATGGGAACGTCGATGGACCCGGTTGAACTGAATATCTTCGCCTCGCGTCTGGAGGCGGTCTGCGATGAGATGGGGGCGGTGCTGCGTAATGCCGCCTTTTCGCCCAACATCCGCGACCGTCTCGACTACTCCTGTGCGGTGTTCGACGCTCAGGGGGAGCTCTGCGCCCAGGCGGCCCACATCCCGGTCCACCTCGGTAGCATGGCCTTTGCGATGGCCGGAATCGTCTCGAGTCTGGAGTGGCAGGCTGGCGATATGGTAGTCCTCAACGACCCCTATCTTGGCGGCACCCATCTGCCGGATGTGACCCTGATCGCGCCGCTCTTTGCCGACGGTGAGCTGACTGCTTTTGTGGTGAACCGCGCTCATCATGCGGATATCGGCGCCGAATCCCCAGGTTCGATGCCGCTCTCCAGCTCTCTGGAACAGGAGGGGCGGGTGATCCCCCCCGATTATCTGCTGCGCGGCGGTGAGCTGAATCAGCGACTCTACCGCAGCTTGGTCGAGGAGAACCGGAACCCGCAGGAGTCGGCCGGCGATTTTGCCGCCCAGATCAGCGCCAACCGCAGCGGTGTGGAGCGACTGAGTCTGATGATCGACGAGTGGGGGCGGGCGGGCTTCCTGAGCGGCCTGCAGGCGCTCAACGATTATGCCGAGAAGCTGGCGCTGAATGCTATCGCCGCGCTGCCCGACGGCGCCTACCGCTTTGAAGATCTGATGGACGATGATGGTCAGGGTAGCCTCGATATCCCGATCCGGGTCTGTCTGACGATGCGTGGCGGGCGGGTGACGGTTGATTTCAACGGTACCGCCGGGCAGGTGGCCGGTAACATCAACGCGCCGCTCTCGGTGGCCGCGGCGGCAGTCTTCTACGCCTTCCGCTGCTTGATGCCGCCTCAGACCCCCGCCTGCGCCGGCACCTTCCGGCCGATCAGTCTCAACGCCCCGGTGGGTTGTCTGCTCAATGCGCAGCGCCCGGCGGCGGTGGCGGCGGGTAATGTGGAGACCAGCACCCGGGTGGTGGATGTGGTGCTGGGGGCGCTGGCCCAGGTGGTGCCGGAGCTGATCCCGGCCGCCAGCCACGGCAGCATGAACAACCTGGCGATGGGCAGCGATACGCCGGGCCGCCGTTGGGACTACTACGAGACCATCGGCGGTGGCATGGGAGCGGGTTGCCGGAGCCCTGGTCAGAGTGGGGTGCAGACGCATATGACCAACACTCTCAACACCCCCATCGAGGTGGTGGAGGGCCGCTTTCCACTGCGCATCCGACGTTATGAGCTGCGTCGTGGCTCCGGTGGTGCAGGACGGCATGGCGGTGGTGACGGACTGCGGCGGGAGTTCGAATTCCTCGCCCCGGTCCAGGTCTCACTGCTCACTGAGCGACGCCGACGTGGGCCTTGGGGTGCCGATGGCGGTGGTGCTGGGGCGGCAGGGCGCAATCTGCTGGATGGGGAGGAACTGTCGGGCAAGGTCAGTCTGAAACTGGAGGCGGGGCAGCGTCTCATCATAGAGACCCCCGGCGGCGGGGGCTGGGGCACTCCCAGTTCCGACGAGTAGGCCGACCGGCGATGTGTGGTATCTGCGGCGAATTGCGCTTTGATGGTGAGCCGGCGGAGCTGGCCGTGATCCAGCGCATGAGCGTCCGACTGGTGCGTCGCGGTCCTGACCACGCCGGTCGCTTCAGTGACGGTCCGCTCGCCTTTGGGCATCGCCGCCTCGCCATTATCGACCTCTCCGAGCAGGCCAACCAGCCGATGTTCGATCCGCAGCTCGGGCTGGTGCTGGTCTTCAACGGCGCCATCTACAATTATCGGGCGCTGCGCGAGACGCTGATCGCCAAGGGTTACTGCTTCTTCTCTACTGGCGATACGGAGGTGATCCTCAAGGCGTGGCACGCCTGGGGCGAGGCCAGTGTTGAGCGGCTGGAGGGGATGTTCGCCTTCGCCATTTGGGATCAGCAGCAGCGCCGGCTGACTCTGGTGCGCGACCGGCTCGGCATCAAACCATTCTACTATACGCTCGATCAACGCGGTCTGCGTTTCGCCTCCAATACCCAGGCACTGCTGGTGGCAGGTGGCGTCGACACCTCCATCGATCCACTGGCGCTGCACTATCAGTTCACCTTGCATGGGGTGGTGCCGGCGCCACACACCATCTTCAACGGCATCCGCAAGCTGGCGCCGGGCCACGTGATGCGGGTGAGCGAGGCGGGCGCCGGTCCGCAGTACGCCTATTGGTCCTATCCTGTGGATCGTCCGGCCGTGCCACGCAGTGAGGGCGAGTGGCTGGAGGTGATCGAGGTGGCGCTGCGCCAGGCGGTGCGCCGACGCAGCCAGGTGGCTGATGTGCCGGTGGCAGTGTTGCTCTCCGGTGGCCTCGATTCGAGTCTGTTGGTAGCGTTGCTGGGGGAGGCGGGGGTCAGCGATCTGCATACCTTTACTATCGGCTTTGAGGATCAGCCGGAGGAGCAGGGTAACGAGTTCGAGTATTCCGATGCGGTGGCGGAGCACTGCGCCACCCGCCATCAGCGGTTTCTGGTCTCTGATGCCGAGGTGCTGCGGCGTCTGCCGGAGGCAGTGGAGCAGATGGCGGAGCCGATGTTCGGCCAGGATGCTGTGGCCTTCTACCTGCTGGCGGAGCAGGTTGCCAAACAGTTCAAGGTGGTGCAGTCGGGGCAGGGGGCAGACGAGGTATTCGGCGGCTATGCATGGTACCCGCGGATGTTGGCGGATAGTCATGGTGATCCAGTGGCGCGTTTTGCCCGCCACTATTTCGATCGGGATCATGGGGAGTACCTGCGCCTGATCACTCCGCGGCTGGCCGGGGCCGACCACAGCCGGGCGCTGATTGGCGACTATCTACAAGACGTCGCTGATGAGGACTTTATGCAGGCGGTGCTGCGCATGGATCAGACTATGCTGCTGGTCGATGATCCACTGAAGCGGGTCGACAACATGACCATGGCCTGGGGGCTGGAGGCGCGGGTGCCGTTTCTTGATCAG
The DNA here is from genome assembly GCF_000224455.1 of endosymbiont of Riftia pachyptila (vent Ph05). Classification (NCBI taxonomy): domain Bacteria; kingdom Pseudomonadati; phylum Pseudomonadota; class Gammaproteobacteria; species endosymbiont of Riftia pachyptila. The sequence continues at coordinate 4,040 of NZ_AFOC01000107.1, read as the reverse complement.
CAACTGCTGGAGCTGATGGCGGCCTGCCCGGCGGAGCTGAAGCTGCGTGAGGCTGGCAAGTATCCGCTCAAGGCGGTTGCCCGGGGGCGGTTGCCCGACTCTGTCATCGATCGTCCCAAGGGCTATTTCCCGCTGCCGGCGCTGAAGTATGTGCGGGGAGAGTTTCTGACGTTTGTGCGCGATATCCTTGATTCATCGGTGGCGTGTGAGCGCGGTCTGTTCCAGCGAAAATATGTTGAGATGCTGCTGGCGGCGCCGCAGATGCACCACACTCGCCTCTGGGGCAGCAAAATCTGGCAGCTGGCGGTGTTTGAGCTGTGGCTGCAGCGGCAGGGCGTGTAGGTTATTAATCCGGCCAAAGCAGGATCTATCGGCGGTTAATCATAGATATAGGGCGGCCTGTGGCCGCTGTCTGTCATATATTGAAATCATGGATGATGTCGGGCGCAGCCTGCCCTATACATGTGCCATGTTTAAATGTCGGCAATCAAATGGACCTAGTAATAGCCTCGCCAAGTCCCTACAAAGACACGATGTTCTTCCCCTGTCTGGCGGGGTAAACTGCCGCGCATCATTGCGGCGCTTGAAAAGCGGCAGTCTGCCACCATCTAGTGCCGGTCACTGAACTCATTACCGAGGTATTCCGATGGACGTGTTGGATCGAATTCGTGAACAGGTGGAAGGCAATCCGGTTGTCATCTACATGAAAGGCACCCCCCAGTTCCCCATGTGCGGCTTCTCCTCCCGTGCGGCGGAGGCGCTGAAGGCATGCGGCGCGCCTTTCTCCTACGTCAATGTGCTGGCCGATCAGGAGATTTTTGAGAACCTGCCACGCTACGCGGATTGGCCGACCTTCCCCCAGATCTATGTGGATGGTGAACTGGTGGGCGGCTGCGATATCACCCTGGAACTGCAAGCTAGCGGCGAGCTGAAAACCATGATGGAGAAGGCCGTGGCGAAGTCGGAGGCTGCCGGCAAGTCCGAATAGTCGATTCTCTGCGGCAGGCGCTCACCTCTGCCTGCCGCTTCTCTGTCTCTCTTCCTGTCAGGCTCTGTTGTTGGTCTGCAATGGGGCCTCGCTTTTTTGCATTGGCTGATCCCAGGGGTTGGCGGGGCTCAGCTCCTGCCAGCGGTTGACGATGGTGCAGAATAGGCGCGCGGTCTGTTCGGTATCGTAGATCGCGGAGTGGGCCTCGTTGCTGTCCCACTCCAGCCCGGCGCACTGGGCAGCCCGTGCCAGCACCGTCTGTCCGTAGGCGAGACCGGCCAGGCTGACCGTGTCAAAGGTACTGAAAGGGTGGAACGGATTGCGTTTGTAGTTGCTGCGTTCCACTGCGGCATTGATAAAACCTAAGTCAAAAAAGGCATTGTGCCCGACCAGAATGGCACGCTTGCAGCCGCTCGCCTTCACTGCCTTGCGAATTGGCTCAAAGATCTTTTTTAGTGCCTCCCGCTCCGGTAGTGCATCGCGAAACGGGTGGTACGGATCGATGCCGTTAAAGGCGAGCGCCTTGGGGTCGATATTGGAATTGGGAAAGGGTTCGACATGGCAGGCATGGGTCTCACCCAGTTGTAACAGGCCGGCCTCGTCGAGCAGGAGGGTGGTTGCGGCGATCTCCAGCAGGGCATCCTGCTTGGCGTCAAAGCCGCCGGTCTCCACGTCGACCACAATCGGCAGGTAGCCGCGGAAGCGGTCGGCGATGATGGGGTTGTATATCGGTTCGTTCATCTGCCAAGGATAATGAAACTGCGGTGGATTTACGACCTACACTGGGGTTGGTTAAGGTAGTTCTTATGAAAGTTCTACAGGATGCCGGGTATGCTGAGGGAGATAGGGTGCCGTTATGATGAGTCGCTTTTTTTTGCAGAGTGGCGCTGTGAGTGTGTTGGTGCTGGTCTGCCTGGGGATGATCTCCGGTTGTGCCAGTGTGCCTGCTGAACAGGCTCATCCGTCCGATCCACTTGAATCGTTCAATCGTGGCAGCGATCGTTTCAATAGGGACTTTGATGAGGCTATCGGCAAGCCGGTGGCCAAAGGGTACCGTCGGGTGTTGCCCGATCCGTTTGATCGGGGTTTCACCAACTTCTTCGAGAATCTGACCGACGTCAATTCAGCTGCCAATAATCTGCTGCAGGCGAAACCCAAACAGGCGGCCTCTGATGTGGGGCGGTTCTGCGTCAACACCACCATTGGTCTGCTCGGTTTCTTCGATGTGGCCAGCGATATGGGGCTGCAGCGCTATCGGGAGGATTTCGGCCAGACGCTTGGTCATTGGGGTTACGAGGAGTCCGCTTATTTTGTCATTCCGATCCTTGGGCCGAGTACGGTGCGGGATGCTGCAGGGCGAGTGGTGGATCTGTTTATCAATCCGCTCTACTTCACGCAGGAAGGGCTGCGTTGGAGCTTGTTGGTGGTCAAGCTGATCGACATCAGGGCAGACCTGCTGGAAACGGTCGAAGCAGTGGATGAGGCGGCGCTGGACCGCTATGTCTTTGTGCGAGAGTCCTATCTACAGAAACGCCGCTACGATATCTTTGATGGCGATCCTCCGTTGGAGGACGACCTGTTCGATGAGTTCTTCGATGAAGATCTTAATCAGACTCCATAGCGGTTAATCACTGACGATTCGCCATTCAATCTTCTCCCCGGCACGCAGCGGGATTACCCGGTCACTGCCAAAGGCGTAACTGGTCGGTACATCCCAGGCGCTTTTCTCCAGCGTGATGCTGTCTCTGTTCCTTGGCAGTCCGTAAAAGTCCGGCCCGAAGTGGCTGGCAAACCCCTCCAGCTTGTCCAGCGCGCCGGCGCGGTCGAAGGCCTCTGCATAGAGTTCGATGGCGGCGTGGGCGGTGTAGCAACCGGCGCAGCCGCAGGCGCACTCTTTGGCGTGAACCGGATGGGGAGCGCTGTCGGTACCCAGAAAGAAGCGTGGATCGCCGCTGGTGGCAGCATCGACCAGTGCCTGTCGGTGTCTCTCCCTTTTAAGGATCGGCAGGCAGTAGAGGTGAGGACGAATGCCGCCAGTGAAGATCGCCGTGCGATTGTAGAGCAGGTGGTGGGCGGTGATGGTACCCGCAACCCGTCCGGAAGCCTGTTTAACAAACTCCACGCCCTCCTGGGTTGTGATGTGCTCGAGTACTAGGCGTAGCTCAGGGAACCTCTCCACAAGCGGCGCCAACTGTTGATCGAGAAAGACGGCTTCACGGTCGAAGGTGTCGACCTCCGGGTGGGTTGCCTCGCCATGAATCAGCAGCGGCAGATCGTGCTGCTGCATTGCCTCCAGAGTGGGATAGATACGTTCGATATTGGTGACACCGGCGTCCGAATTGGTAGTGGCGCCGGCCGGATAGAGCTTTACCGCATGCACAAAACCGGAGGTCTTGGCGCGGGCGACCTCATCGGGACCGAGGTTATCGGTCATATAGAGTGTCATCAGAGGCTCGAAATGGCTCCCCTCTGGCAGGGCGGAGAGGATTCGTTGTCGGTAGGCCTGAGCGGTATCGGTATTGGCTACTGGCAGTTTGAGGTTAGGCATGATGATGGCACGGGCAAACTGTTTGGCCGAATGGGCCAGGACAGAGGTCATCGCCGCGTCATCACGCAGATGGAGGTGCCAGTCGTCGGGACGGTGGATGGTTATCTTCATAGAACGCAATTCTTATAAAATAATATTATCTATAGATAAGCAGAATAAATTTGTTAGATTAAGTAAATACTAATATTCTTTCGCTCGAAGGCTACGCTGTATCTGCTTTCAACAACGCTGCTAAAGACACATTGTATCTATTGGAGAGTTAACAATGAACAAAATCGTTAAAGCCGCTGCTGCTGCAGCTCTGGTTGTTGCTTCTGCTTCTGCTTCTGCTTGGTGGGGCGGTCCCTGGGGCAACCGTGGTTGGAATGACAACAACTGGATGGGCGATGGTTTCGGCGACGGCGCTTTCGATTTCAACATGAGCGCTCGTGGTCGTGGCAACGGTTATGGTAGCGGCTACAACCGTTACAACGACTACTACGGTTACGGTCCTTACGGCTACGG
>NZ_AFOC01000108.1:0-10187 GCF_000224455.1 endosymbiont of Riftia pachyptila (vent Ph05) | reverse complement strand
GTAATCTCCGGGCCGCTGTTCGTGGACGATCTGCAGGCGGACCTTGACCGGGTAGAGGTGATCTTTTCACGCGACTACTCACAGCGCTTCAAACCTGGCTTTGAACATGAAGATCGGAATCCCAGCCGCAAGCCGCTCAATCCCGAGCGCAGTCTGGGTTCGGTAATCAAGCTGCTGACCCCATCGCCCAGCTATACCGACGAATACAACGAGTGGTTGTCGTTGATTCCGCCGCGCATCCTCGCGCTGGTATTTATGATCAAGCGCTTCTACCTCAACTCATGGGGCAGTAACTGGCGCCGTAATATCACCGTGGATGAGATCGACGGTGCTGCGGGTCACGAGGTCAAGATGTTCGATCGCCAGATCATCGGCTCCTATTTGCGGGTCGGTTTTGACGAGGGCGACAAGTGGCGTCTGTTCAAGGTGCGCCAGGATTTCATCGCCGCCGACAAGGTGCAGATGGAGGACGACATCAGCGCCTCAGTGGTGGTCTCCGCGGCAGCGCTGGAGGGGTGTCCGGAGACGATCAACACCAAGCGCAGCGTCAAGCTGGTGAAGAACTGCGAGTATCGCCTGTTCCAGCGGCCGGACGATGCGATCCACCCCGGCTTCGACAAGCAGACGAGCTGGACATGACACAGCCGGATAACTTTCTTGCTAACTACGAGCCGCTTACTGGCGAATCGCTTGCCGCGGTGGTCGACAATGTGCTGACGCTGTGCAACTTCACCGACCCGATGCGCAAACTGCTGCAGTCGGCCAGTGATGACGGCGCGGGCTATGTAGTCTCCTCCGCCCATCCGCGTCTGGTGGATGGCAAGCCGAGTAAAAATCCGCGCTATCTGCAGACCCGACCTGATCTGTCGAATCCGCTACAGTCCTATGTGGCGGAGATCGGCGCCCGCTTTCATCGCAAACTACCGCTCGACAAGCCGCTCTGCCATCCGGTGGATGCGGTGCTTTGCGGGCGACGCAACAATCCGCCGGAGCCGGGCATCCGCGCGCTGGCGGTCTACAATCCGATCCACTACCAGGAGCTGCCCGAACTCTTCATGGACTTCATCTGCAGCCTCACTGGCAAGTCGCCCTCCACCACCGGGGCAGGTAGCGAAGGGGCACTCACCAAGGGGCCGTTCAATGCGCTGCGCGCTACCGCAGACCTCAACAATGCGTTGGTCTCTTTCATCCTCACCGGCTATGCGGGCTTCTCTAGCTCGGCAGGCTACATCGGCCCCGATGTGCGGGTGGATCACGATATCAGCCTGCTGATCCCGGAGGTCTGGGCGAGGCTCTCCGAGGAGGAGCGGGATCCGCAGTTTCTGATCGAGAAGGGCTATCTCGAGCCGTTGGAGGATTTTGATTACGAAGGCGAGCGGGTGCTGGCAAGCCGTCTCGGTTACCGCATCACCGACCGCTTTGTGCATGGTTTCCTTGGCAAGATCTTTGACAATCCCAATGCGGTCTTCACCGAGGCAATCCTGAAGCCGGAGAGCCAGGGCATGGCGGTGTTTGTCGATGGTGTCAACAACATCGTCGAGGCGCAGCAACGGGTTGCCCGGCAGTATCTGGATGATGGCAGCATTGAAGAGGCCTGCCCGCCGTTGAAGGCGCTGCTCTACATCATGGCGACCGGTGAATACCAGGGGAAAAGCGCCCATGATCCGGCGATCCGCCAGATGTTCAGTCGCGACTACCTGCTGGCGTCCGACTGGTATCGGGGCCGTCTGAAGGAGAAGCAGGCCCGCGAGAGCGTATTGTGGCAACGTAATGTGAGCTACCTGGAGGAGTTCCTCGACAAGCCTGGCTATGCCGACGAAGCGGAACGGCTGGCTATCGAGCAGCGGCTCGAGGTCGCCCGAGAGCGATTGCTGGCAGTGCAGGAAGAGGATTACCTTAACAGTCTGGTGGGCACCTTGGGTGCCGATCCGCTGGCGCCGCCTGCTGAGGCTGTTTGATAACAACGGACGGGAGTTCAAAAGACACTGTCTGAACAGGCCGGGCCGCTAGCGGTTCCGGCCTGTTTTGTTTTGCCTTCCATCTACTCAGAGCTGGTGGCCATCGGAATAATCTCACTTTATTGGCGCAGGGAGACGCCGAAAAAGTTTATAAGAAATTACTAATATGATTGACCTGTAGCAATATTGGCACCGGCGTTTCGGCCTACATTGAAGGTGAAAGATAAAAGCCGCAAACCGTCGCAGGAGGTGCAGTATGAAAGCGACACGCAGACTCTTGACCGCTGCCGCAGTGGCCGCGTTGACCGCAGTGCCGGCAACCTCAGCTGAGGCATGGTGGGGTTGGGGCCCCGGTAGTTGGTGGGATGGTGATGGTTGGGGAGGCTTCAGCTTCTCCTTTGGTTTTCACGGAAGCGGATGGGGCCACGGCTATTATGATCCCTGGTACTACGGCTATTCGCCCTACTATTATGGCCATCCCTACTACGGTTATCCTTCCTATCCGTTCTATTCACCGCCGGCGCTGCCCGAAACGCCACAGAGCGATTCCCTGGCTTCCAAATAGCCGGGTCTGAGGGGGAGATCGCAATCGATCTCCCCAGCCATGCAAAGCAGCCATCTAGCGGCCTTTTCTCATCCCAATCTGTTTTTACTGACGCTGACAGCCTTCGACCATCACGCTATCATTGCCGCTCCCTTCAACCCTTAGTTGTGGATACAGAATCAATGAGTGCACAGATCCTCGACGGCAAGGTCATCTCGAGCGAGATCAAACAGGAGATCAAGAGCAAGGTTGAGACCCGTCTTGCTCAGGGATTGCGGCGCCCAGGCCTCGCGGTCGTACTGGTGGGGGAAAACCCCGCCTCCCAGGTCTACGTGCGCAGCAAACGCCGCTCCTGCGAAGAGGTGGGCTTCTACTCTGAACTACACGAGCTCGCTGGTGACACCAGCCAGGGAGAGCTGCTCAACCTGATCGACAGCCTCAACGCAAAAGAGGCCATCGATGGCATTCTGGTACAGCTGCCGCTGCCCGAGCAGATCGATGAAGAAGCGGTCATCGAACGCATCCTGCCGACCAAGGACGTGGATGGTTTCCATCCCTACAATGTCGGCCGCCTGAGTCTGCGCATGCCGATCCTGCGCCCCTGCACCCCAAAGGGGGTGATGACCATGTTGGCGCGCACCGGTGTCGATCTGGTGGGCAAGGACGCGGTGATTATCGGCCAGTCCAACATCGTCGGCCGGCCGATGGCGCTAGAGCTGCTGGCAGCACGCTGCACCATCACCGTCTGCCACAGCAAGACGAAAGACCTGGAAGGAAAGTGCCGCAACGCCGATATTGTGGTCGCCGGCGTTGGTCGCGCCAACTTTGTTCAGGGGGATTGGATCAAGCCGGGCGCCATCGTGATCGATGTCGGCATCAACCGGCTGGAGAGCGGCAAACTCTGCGGCGACGTGGACTTTGAGGCCTGTAAGGCTAAAGCTGCCTGGATCACGCCAGTTCCCGGCGGTGTCGGCCCGATGACCATCGCCACCCTGCTGGAGAATACCTTGCAGGCAGCGGAACTGCACAGCAACGTTTAATCCCCGCCAGCATAGGCCGGGCATTGGAGGGTCGTCAGTTGATTTGACGGCCTCCTGGTGATATTGCGACGGTCGAAGCATTTTTGCTAGGCAGATATGGTCGATCCCGTTTTTCAGCCGCATAATCCGTTTGGCCAGCGCCTCCGCCGAGCAGGATTCGCCGCCACTTTCGAGCATAATCTGCTCTACCTGGCCCTATGAAACTCTCGATCTCTCCCCTATCTGTTGCCTCGTGGTCAGCAGCTCTGTAACCTGGCCCGATGCCAATTTCAGGAGCAGGTTGATGGTCGGCCACCCTATCCAGTATGCACTTCCCCAAGAGATGGACCTGGAGATGCTAAGGAGAGAGCTGGAGCGGTCGTTTCGCTTTTTCGATGTGGGCAGGCGCCAACAGAGCCTGGAGTATCTGGAGAGTTTCGACTGGCGCATCTGGCAGGTGGATAGCGAGCTGTTGTTGCAGGACGATGGTGCATGCAAACGCCTCTGGTGCTTTGATCGCAACAACGACGATATTAGCGGTGGTGTGGAGGTCGCCGGCGCCCCGGTATTCGCCGCAGACTTGCCTGCGGACGAGGCGTTCGAGCCACTCCGGCGTGCCCTGGCGATGCGGGCATTGCTACCGATCGTCAAGGTGGAGCGTGAGATGCAACACTTGCGGTTACTTAACCGCGAAGAGAAGACGGTGTTGCGTCTTGCTTTGGTCAGTGAGCGGTTTCGCTCCGTCCAACCCAGACAGGAGGGTGATCTGGGGCACAGCGTGATGCTCTCGCCGGTCAGGGGCTACGATAAATATCTGAGCCGGGTAGAGAATCTGCTTTCCGAACTGGGGCTAAAGACTTCACCGTTGAGCCGTTTTTTGCCCGCCCTTGAGGGTATTGGCCGACGGCCAATGGACTACTCCTCGAAGCTCAACTACCAGCTGGATCCAGCCCAGGAGGCCGACAGCGCCACCCGACAGATTCTGCTGGGTCTGCTCGACACTATCGAAGCCAACGTCGACGGCACCCGCGCCGATATCGACTCAGAGTTTCTGCACGACCTACGGGTGGCGGTGCGGCGCACCCGCTCTGCGTTGAGCCAGATCAAGGGGGTGTTCGATCCAGAGGTGCTGGAGCCGTTCAAAAATGGTTTCGCCTGGGTTGGTCAGATCACCGGTGAGACCCGCGACCTGGATGTCTATCTGCTGAAGTTTTCCGGCTACCGGCAGAGCCTGCCAGCGCTGCTGCGTAACGATCTTGACCCCTTTCACAGCTACTTGCTCGAACGCCAGAAGCAGGCGCAAAAGGCGATGGTGCGTAAGCTCAACTCGCCACACTTCCGCACGCTACTGAAAGATTGGCGGGCCTGGTTGGAGATGCCCCTGGCGGCGTCGTTGCAGGGGCCAATGGCAAGCCAGCCGATTCCCGAAGTGGCGAATCAGCGCATCCGCAAGATCTATCGTCGGGTGCTCAAAGATGGCCTTGCGATCACCGAGCAGTCTGAGCCGGAAGCGCTGCACGATTTGCGCAAGCAGTGCAAGAAGCTGCGCTATCTGATGGAGTTTTTCCGCAGCCTCTACCCAAATGCAGAGATCAAACATCTGATCAAGGCGCTGAAGATATTGCTCGACAACCTGGGGGATTTTCAGGATCTGCAGGTGCAGGCAGAGAGTCTGGAGCAGATGGGTCAGCAGATGCTGCAGGAGGGTGCCTCCGCCACCACCCTGATGGCGATGGGGATCCTGGTGGGGGATCTACTACAGCGCCAGCAGTCGCAGCGGGAGCAGTTTGCCGCGCTGTTTGCCGACTTCTCCAGCCAGGCTAACCAGAGCGCCTTTGCGCAGTTGTTGAAGGGGTGATGGGATGAAGATTATCGGTGTATACAACATCAAGGGCGGCGTCGGTAAGACTGCCACCGCGGTCAATCTCGCCTATCTCTGCGCCCGGGCAGGCTACCGTACTCTGATTTGGGACCTCGATCCCCAGGCTGCCGCTACCTTCTACTTTCGTATCAAACCGAAGGTTAAGGGTGGCGGCAAGGGGCTGCTGAATGGGCGGGTCGAGCTGGACCGGGTGGTCAAGGGGACTGATTTTGAAAACCTCGACTTGCTGCCGGCAGACTTCTCCTACCGCAACATGGACCTCAAGCTGGAGGAGGCGAAGAAGCCGACCAAGCAGTTGTTGCGGTTGTTGAGACCGCTCTCGGAGGAGTATGACTACATCTTTCTGGACTGCCCGCCGAGTATCTCGCTGGTGTCGGAGAACATCTTCCGTGCTGCCGATGGCCTGCTGCTGCCGCTGATCCCCACCACACTCTCCCTGCGCACCTTCAAACAGCTGCTCGACTTCCTCGAGGGGCACCGCATCGCCGGGTTTGAACTGATGCCCTTCTTCTCCATGGTCGACCGACGCAAACGCATGCACCTGGATGTGATGCAGAGCCTGCCCGACGCCCATGGCGAGCTGCTGAAGAGCGTCATCCCCTACGCCTCGGATGTGGAGCGCATGGGCATCTACCGCATGCCGGTGGCCGAGTTTGCCCACCGATCCCCCGCTGCCAAGGCCTATGAGGTGTTGTGGCAGGAGGTCGGCCAGCGTCTGCGGTAGGAAGTGCCGCTCGCGGCGCGAAGATCCCGGGTGGACTGGTTCGTGCCGCAGGCGGAGAGAGCTAATGCAGATCCGCCTCCACCCAGAACGCATTCAACATGATGTCGCTGGCTCACCTGGCGTGAGCCGTGGGCGAGCGCATCGAAGATCTCCCACTCGCTGCAGCCGGCTGTCTTCAGCTGTTTGATATCCTCTGCGGCGATTGAATTGGAGTCGCCGACTGCCTTTAGTACACACTGCAGCAGCGTCGGCTCCTTTGCATCCAGAGGTGCCTGGGCCGGGCCTTGCTTCATCGTCTCGATCTGCTCCTGGCTGACATCGTGCATCTGCTGGATCTCGTTATAGACCTCGGCGACGATGCCATCGTTCTGTTCGGGGGGGATGATGAGTGACATGGTGTTGGACGCCTTGCGTGGATTTAAAGGGGATTAAACAAACAGATTGACGTCAGCCTTCTGTGCAATGGGCAGGAAGCTGGCGGCCCCCACCCAGTCGTCGATCTCGTCGATAAAGTCGGTGCGCTGCCAGTCGAACAGCTCGACAGTCATCTGGCAGGCGATCATCTTCACCTCCGCCTCGATACTGAGTTCGCGCAGCTCTTCGATGGAGGCGACCCCCTTCTGTGCCATCCCCTTTTTCATCATCTGGCTCGCCATCCGCTGAAAGCCGGGCAGGTTGGCCATCACGCTGGTGGGCAGCTGGATCTGCCTGCCAGAGAGCCAGCCCGAGCCCTTGGGCATGATCATCGGCATCGCCGGATTGCCGAGCGGGGTAACCTGCAGATCAAGGTCGCGTTTCAACAGCGATAGGCCGTAGAAGGTGAAGAAAATCGCGACATCCCAGCCGAGGGCGGCGGCGCTGGAGGCGAGGATGAAGGGGGGGTAGGCCATGTCGAGGGTGCCCTTGGTGGCGATGATGGTCATCGACGGAGTGTGGGCCGCCTCACGCTGCGCCATCTTCTCCTCAAAACGCTGGTCGAACCAGGCGTTGAGGTCGCCATTCTCATCCAAGGGTAGGGGGTTCAAGTTGTTCATTGTGTTGCTCCTGATTGATTTTGGACTTCGAGGCTTTGGTTGGCTTGCGATAGGGTCAATTTCTTCGCTCATAGTAGACCGGTCGGTCAAGTGTCGAGCCAAAGCGGTGCTGGGTCGTCTCTCCTCTGTTATGGGGGTTAAACCGTTTTGCGGATACGGATCTCGGCCATCGCCGGGCCGAGCTGGCGGATCACTTGGGGATCGTTGCGGGTCTTCGCCATCAGCATGATGCCCTCGATGTAGGCGAGCATCGCCGGGCGGTGGCGGGTATATCGACATCTTTGATATCCCCGTGTGCCTCGGCCGCCTGCAGGGTCTCTGCCAGACGCCCCTCCATCATCTCGAAGACCCGCTCGACCTTCTGCCGGATAGGCTCATCCTGGGTGCTCATCTCTGCGGCTAGGTTGCCGAACGGGCAGCCTAGGGTCTGGCCGAGAGTCTGGGCGATCTCTTTCTGGAACAGATAACCAAGCTCCACCAGCCGCAGCAGGCGCTGTAGTGGTGGCAGATCGGTGGCAAAGGCCTGTTGAAGATCTGCTGTTTGAGTTCAACGAAGAACTCGTCGATCACCGCCAGGGTCAGGTCGCGTTTGGAGGGGAAGAAGTGGTAGAAGCTGCCCTTTTTGATCCCGGCGCGCTCGCAGATCGCCGCCACTCCCACCTCGGAGTAGCTGCGGGAGTAGATCAAATCCCGGGCGCTCTTCAGGATCAGTCGGCGGGTGTCGCGATCGGCGTTCATGGCGATTGATTCTAGTGGACCGGTCGGTCAAGTCAAGTTGGCCTCTGTCCGCGTTGGATTGGGGTGAGTGGGATGCGGCGAGGTAAATCATCTCAGATCACCAGTTTTTCTCGGCTGTTTTGGCGCTAGAATGGCGCTTTGTTGTAACCGCGCCCTACACCCACGATCCATGACCGCACTCTCTATCCAGCAACTCCATAAGACTTATCGCAACGGCTTCGAGGCCCTCAAGGGTGTCGATCTGGAGGTGGAACGGGGGGACTTTTTCGCCCTGCTTGGCCCTAACGGGGCGGGTAAGTCCACCGCCATCGGTATCATCGCCTCGCTGGTGAACAAGAGCCGCGGGCGGGTGGCAGTGTTCGGCCACGATCTTGATAGGGATCCGGAGGCGGCCAAGCAGTGCATCGGCCTGGTGCCTCAGGAGTTCAACTTCAATGTCTGGGAGCCGGCGGTGGAGATCCTGGTCAATCAGGCGGGTTACTACGGGGTGCCTCGGCGCGAGGCGTTCCGTCGTGCCGAGCGCTATCTGAAACAGCTCGATCTGTGGGAGAAACGAACCAGCCAGGCGCGCGAGCTCTCCGGCGGCATGAAGCGCCGCCTGATGATTGCCCGTGCCCTGATCCACCAGCCCCGGCTGCTGATCCTGGATGAGCCCACCGCCGGGGTCGATATCGAGATCCGCCGTTCGATGTGGGCGTTCCTGCAGGAGATCAACAGTCAGGGCACCACCATCATCCTCACCACCCACTATCTGGAGGAGGCGGAGCAGCTTTGCCGCAATGTCGCCATCATCAACCAGGGTCGCATCGTCGAGCGCTCCAGCGTCGACCAGTTGCTACGTGAGCTGCGCACCGAGACCTTTGTGCTCAATCTGCGTGACAAGCTGGCACAGCTGCCGGAGCTGGGCGGCTTTGTGTTGCGTCACCTGGACGAGTGCACTCTGGAGGTGGAGGTGAGCCGCGAGCAGACCATCAACGGTCTGTTCGAGGCGCTGTCGCGCCACGGTATCGAGGTGACCAGCATGCGTAACAAGCAGAACCGGCTGGAACAACTCTTTATCGATATGGTGAATCAGGACCGGGCAAACGGGGTGGGCTCATGAATCGTTGGCAACGCTATCGCACCGCCTACTGGACCATCCTGGTCAAGGAGGTACTGCGCTTCAGCCGCATCTGGGTGCAGACAGTGCTGCCGCCGGCGATCACTACCAGCCTCTACTTTGTCATCTTCGGCACCCTGATCGGCGCGCGCATCGGCGAGATGGATGGCTTCCGCTATATCGACTTCATCGTGCCCGGGCTGATCCTGATGACGGTGATCCAGAACTCCTACTCGAATGTGGTCTCCTCCTTCTACAGCGCAAAGTATCAGCGTTACGTCGATGAGCTGATGATCGCGCCTGTGCCCCATTGGGTGGTGCTGGCGGGTTATGTCAGTGGCGGGGTGGCGCGGGGGCTAGTGGTGGGGGTGGTGGTGACCCTGGTGTCGCTGTTCTTCAGCGATCTGCAGATCCACAGCTATGGGTTGACCCTGCTGGTGGTTCTGTTGACCGCGCTGCTGTTTGCCTTGGCGGGCTTTATCAACGCGGTGTTCGCCAACAGCTTTGACGATATCTCGATCGTGCCGACCTTTGTGCTGACCCCGCTCACCTATCTCGGTGGGGTCTTCTACTCGGTGGCGCTGCTGCCTGAGTTCTGGCGTGATCTTTCGCTGGCCAATCCGGTGCTCTACATGGTCAACGCCTTTCGCTACGGCCTGCTGGGCACCTCAGATATTCAGATCGGCACGGCGTTGGCGATCATCCTGCTGTTTATTGTGGTGCTGGCCGCCTTCTCGCTGGAGTTGTTGCGGCGTGGGGTGGGGATCAAGAGTTGATGCTGTTTGGTAATGACTGTTCTCGGCCTGGAACGGTAGGTTTCCCATATCGAAAAGCCGGCATAGATACAGCGAATCATCAATTTGAGGTCGGTGTATGGCCGAGTCCATGGTGCCCCTGATCTCCGACCCCTTGACCTCGAACCGAGGATATTACCCGATTTTGACAATCGATCACCTCAACTCTACATTGCGGCGATGAGTGATGATCGAGCAATGAAGCGGGCGGAGCTGCTCATTGAGGCCGGTCGCCTGGATGCAGCGCTGGAGCTGTTGCTGCCCCTGCTCGCTACCGGGGGCTCTACCGGTCAGGAATACGCCCATCTGCTGGTGATGCAGGCGCTGCTGCAAAAAGATGACAACCGTCAGGCGATCCACTATGGCGAACAAGCCATCGGCAAGGGATATGACAG
>NZ_AFOC01000109.1:0-10020 GCF_000224455.1 endosymbiont of Riftia pachyptila (vent Ph05) | reverse complement strand
GGCGTGGGAGATCAACTCTGGCATGTAATCGCCATAGATCCCGTAGAGCAGCATGATGGCACCAATCACGACAAAGATGTTGCCCACCACTCGACGCGCCAGCTCCACCCCCAGCAACACGCCCACCATGGCGATGACTTGATCCAGCTCGGTCTCCGCCCCCGCCCGGTAGTTAATCACCTCGAAGTTGTAGATCCAGTAACCGATGGTGACGATGGAGAGCAGGATCAGCAGATAATCAACTGCCCGGCCAACCGGCGTTTTCGAGCGGTAGAGCAGGAACACCAATACATAGGTGATAACAATATAGATGCCGCGATGGAATTGGGTGGCGGCGGGTTCAAGAACAGCTGAATAGGCGTAGAAAAGGACCAAGGCCACTGCCAGCAGATCAAACACCTTCTGCTCAATGTGATGCAGCTTCTCGAACATGTGCCTCTCCTGCTAACTGTTGCCCAAACAAAAAGGACGGACCCGATTGAGTCCGTCCTTTTATTGTTATCGGCAGCTCAGAGCAATCCCTTCTCTTTCCAGAAGCGGATCGCACCGGGGTGCATGGGCGTCACAATACCGTTGACGCCGGTCTTGATACTCATCTCCTTGAAGGTCTTCTTCTGGCTGCGCATGTGGGCTAGGCCCTCATCGGTATAGATCTTTGACAACATGTCATAGACCACATCATCGGGCACCTTGGCGTTGGCCACCCACAGCGCTGAATCCTGAAACGACGGGGCCTCGTGGTCCACACCCCGATAGGTGCCGGCGGGTACCGACAGCTCGGAGAAGTAGGGGTAACGCTTGAAGAAACCGCTCACGTTGGCATCGGCCTGCAGATCAATCAGATCGATATCATTGGTCTGTGCCGCCATGATTACCGCGCCACTGGGGAAGGCGGTGAACAGCCAGAAGGCATCCAACTGCTTATTGCCAAATGCCTGAGCCGCATCATTGTAGCCCATGGCGTTGCGCTTGATCTTGTCCCAAACATCCATGTGGGAGAAGAAGAGTTCGCAGTTGGCAAAGGCGCCCGAGCCGGCATTACCCACCCCCACCTTCTTGCCCACCAGATCCTTTACGCTCTTGATCCCGGAACCCTTGCGCACCACCAGCTGAGCCGGGGCGCCATAGAGGTAAGAGACCGCTAGGACATCCTCATATTTTTTCTTGTCATTTTTCAGGCGTCCTTCTCGCCCGAGATAGACATGCCCCGAATAGACCACGCCAAAGTGGGCGCGCCCCTTATTGACCTTGCGCAGGTTCTCTACCGAACCGGCCGAAGACTGGGCCTTGACCTTGTAGGCCGAGTTCTTCTTCACCGGCCCATAGACCTGCACCGCATTCGCCACCACCTGAAAGGTGCCACCGGCGGGGCCACCACTGAACAC
This sequence comes from endosymbiont of Riftia pachyptila (vent Ph05), assembly GCF_000224455.1. Lineage (NCBI taxonomy): Bacteria > Pseudomonadati > Pseudomonadota > Gammaproteobacteria > endosymbiont of Riftia pachyptila. The sequence goes on along the minus strand of NZ_AFOC01000109.1, from coordinate 8,635 downwards.
ATATCGCTTGCCGGCAAAGGCTGCCGACGGCAGGGCCAGGCTCAGAACGAGCGCGGCAACAGCGCCTAATAGAAAAGACCGACCTATCAATCTCATGCTGCAATCTCCTGTATGGCAGACAGATATGGCCCCGTCAGAATGCGGGCCCCATAGATATTTATCACGCATCCCTATCCCGCTCAGATCTGCAGGCTGAGGATCAACCCTGCAGCTCCATCACCGCATCCATCTCAACCCCCGCATCCTTCGGCAGTCCCGCCACGCCGATCGCCGCCCGTGCCGGATAGGGTTCGCTAAAATATTCGGCCATCACCTGATTAACCACCGGGAAGTTACCGAGATCAGTGAGAAAGACATTCAGTTTGACCACATCCGCCAGGCTGCCACCCGCGGCACGGGCTACCGCCTGCAGATTATCGAAGACGCGACGGATCTGCTGCTCGATCTCTCCCTCCACCATTTCCATGGTCTCAGGCAGCAGCGGGATCTGACCCGACAGATAGACAGTGGTACCGCACTTGACGGCCTGGGAGTATGTACCAATGGCTTGCGGTGCCTGATCGGTGCGGATGATCTCACGGCTCATAGAGTGATCCTCAATAGATAGAATGGCTGGACGGAGACTCTAGCACAGCAGTCGGCGCTAGTAATTCGACCTTAGAAAACTCTCTGGAGCCTGCGCACCGTTGAACCTGGACGTGGCTAATGATAGGCCCTGCCCTGCGGCATCGACCTGATCGAAAACGGCCCAGATCGATGACAGAGAACATTGTTCAGGTTGCTTCACAGCATGTCACCGACGTTCAGGATATCAATAAAAACCTGGTGGAGAAGACCCTGTGCATGCGCTGTCTCGCCAATCTCTCGCAGGTCAAATCCCGGCTGCTGGTTGAGACTATCCATGACATGAACAACAGCCGCCAAGAGCTGGCTGATCTCTCAACCGACCTGGCGAAACACGCCAAACAGGCGGAGGAGCAGAGACAGGTCATCGAACGGCAGAGGCAACGGCTGGAAGAACAGAACACGGCACTCGAATTTGAGCGGGACCTACTCGAACTGAAGGTTGCAGAGCGCACCGAGGCATTTGAAAAACTGGCCCACTACGACTCATTGACCAACCTTCCCAACCGTTTTCTCTTCAATGACCGGTTGAAACATGCCCTGGCCCGTGCCGGTCGGGAAAAAAGCAAAGTCGGCCTATTGCTTATCGGCGGCGTCGGCTGCAACGATGTGCAGGGCTATCTCTACAGCAAGCCGCCCCCCTGCAACCAGTTTCAGCTTAACTATCCAGGCCCCGCATAACAGGAGACTTGCTGAAGCTCCCCAGATCTCAGATATTCTGCCGGTTGATCTTCAGCACCGAAGAGAGTGTCTTGACCCGCCGCATGATCCGCGCCAGATGGCGGCGGTTACGCACGGTGATGACAAAGGTCAGGGTCGTGGAGAGGCCATCGCGCTCCTCGGAAAGCACATTCTCAATGTTCGAGCCCTCCTCTGAGATGGTCGCGGCCACCGTCGCTAGCACACCACGCCGGTTGCCTGCCTCAACCCGGATCTCGGTGGAGAAGTCACCGTCCACCTCAGGCTCCCACTCGGCGTCGATCCATTTGTGGCCATGCTTGGCATACTCACCCAGATTGGGGCAACCCTGGCGATGCACCACGATGCCCTTACCGGGATTGAACACACCAACGATCGCATCCCCCGGAATCGGCCGGCAACACTTAGCATACTTCACCACCATCCCTTCGGTGCCCTTGATCGCTAGCGGGCCAGCCGACTTCTCGGTCTTCTCCGGAGTCCCATCGGCCGGCACATCATCCCCCACCAGACGCCGCGCGATCAGCACCGGCATCCGGTTGCCCAACGCCACCTCCGCCAGTAATTCATCCAGATCGTCGAGCCGGTACTCCTCCAGCAGCGCGTCGATGTGCTTCTGCTCCAGCTCATAGAGATTCAGCGAGAAGCTCTGCAGCTCCCGCTCCAGCAGACGCCGCCCCAGCTCCACCGCCTCCTGCCCCTGCAGATTGCGCAGGAAGGCGCGAATGTTGATGCGTGCCTTACTGGTCACCACAAAGTTGAGCCAGGCGGGGCTCGGGCTGGCCCCTTCGGAGTTGATGATCTCCACCGTCTGCCCGTTGCGCAGATGACTGCGCAACGGCACCAGACGACGGTCGATACGCGCCGCCACGCAAGTATTACCCAGGTCAGTGTGCAGCGCGTAGGCAAAATCCACCACCGTTGCCCCCTGCGGCAACACCATGATGCGACCACGCGGAGTGAACACATAGACCTCATCGGGAAACAGATCGACCTTGACGTGCTCGAGAAACTCCACCGAGTCACCCACCCCCTGCTGCATCTCCAGCAGGTTGGTGAGCCAGTCGGATGCACGCGACTGGGCCCAGTGGCCGCCACCGTCATCGCTCTTGTATTTCCAGTGGGCGGCAATGCCTGACTCGGCCAGACGCTCCATCTCCTCGGTGCGAATCTGGATCTCGATCGGGATGCCCTGGGGGCCAAACAGCACCGTATGCAGCGACTGATAACCGTTCGCTTTGGGGATGGCGATATAGTCCTTGAAGCGCCCCGGCATCGGCTTGTAGAGATTGTGCACCGCGCCGAGCACCCGGTAGCAGGTATCCACCTTGTCGACGATGATGCGGAAGGCAAACACATCTACCACCTCGTGGAAGCTCAGCTTCTTCTGCGCCATCTTGCGGTAGATACTGTAGAGATGCTTCTCCCGGCCGCTGACCCGCCCCCCCAGTTCATCCTGCTCCAGCCGGCTACGCAACGCCACCTCCACATTCGATACCAGCTCCTTGTGGTGGCCACGGGCCTCCGCCACCGCCTGCGTCAAGGCCCGGTAGCGCATCGGCCAGTGGGCGTGAAAACCCAGCTCTTGCAGCTCCAGACGGACACTATTGATGCCGAGCCGGTTGGCAATCGGCGCATAGATATCGAGGGTCTCGCGGGCGATACGGCGGGCCTTGCCGGGACGCATCACCCCCAGGGTGCGCATATTGTGCAGCCGGTCCGCCAGCTTGATCATGATCACCCGGATATCCTGGGTCATCGCCAGCAGCATCTTGCGCAGGCTCGCCGCCTGCGCCTCCACCTGGGACTGGAAGTCGATCTTCGAGAGCTTCGAGACGCCATCGACCAGCGATGCGATCTCCTCATCGAAGGTCTCGACGAGTTGCTCCCGAGCGGTATCGGTATCCTCGATCACATCGTGCAGGATCGCCGCCATCAGGCACTTATGATCCATGCGCATCTCGGCAAGGATTCGCGCCACAGCGACAGGGTGGTAGATGTAGGGTTCGCCGGTCTTGCGATGCTGCCCGGAGTGGGCTTCAGCGCCAAACAGATAGGCCCGGTAGACTTCGCGGATCTGCGCCTGCTTGAGATAGTTTTCCAGGTAGACGCAGAGGTCACTGATCAGGAAGCGGGGAACCTCCTGATCGGATGGGGTCAGTGGTTTGGTGGGTCCAAGGGGGTTGCTCATGCAGCACTCCGTCACAGTGATGTGACGATTCTGTGCTGACAGGGCCGTTCAAGGCAAGACCCATCTCCGCCCAATCAGGGCGAAATCACCATGAACTCGCTTGAGCAGAGGATTACTGCCCCAGCAAGGAGGCGTCTAGTGCGGAGATGGTCGCGTCCACCACCATCGCTTCATCCTCTGGCTGCTCCAAATCCTGGCCGGCGATCAGACCGTCGGCGATCTCGCGCAGCGCCATCACGGTCGGTTTGTCGTTCTCCCAGGGCAACAACGGTTCCACCCCATGCTCCAGCTGGCGAGCCCGCTTGGTCGCCACCAGCACCAAATCGAAACGGTTATCCACGTAATCCAGACAATCTTCTACTGTGACGCGAGCCATTTAATCACTCCGGGAATCATTCATTACGACCAGCTGGGCCGAGGGAACGGGAAATGATATACGATCCGCTCCCATGACTCCACACCTACCCGGCCTGTTTGTCGCAAGGGCGTGGGCCCTGCTTGGCGTCCTCATACTCCTGCAGCAGAGCTGCCCATGCCTCTGCAGGCAGAGGCGGCTCGCCTTGGAAGGAGAAGTCGAGCCAGTGTCGGCTCTTCTCACGGAAACGCGGCCGAACCTCAGCTGCAAAGCCTTTTGCCACCACTGCCTTGCGTCTGATTACCGCACGATCCATGGAGCGGAAGAGCCCCAGTGAGATGGCATGGGCCAGTTCTCCGCTAGTGAAGCGCCACAGGTCCGTAATGCCCGCCAGCTTGAGGCGTTCGACCAGCTCGGCCGCCTTTTCACGACTTTTCTGCGGCGGGATCAGCACCCAGAAGCCCGCCTGTTCCTGCACGGATTCTGACCTATGCGTGGCCTTCACGCCCTTCGCCAGTAGCTGCAGACGCAGCTTTTCCGCCTCTGATTGCAGATCCAGTGGACCGACGCTCATGCAGACACGGGCGGGCGGCGGTGGAGCCGGTGGGGTCTTTGGCGTTTTCTGCTCAGGCGCGGGCGCCGCCAGTGTAGGCGTCTCTGGAGCAACAGGGACCTGCTGCTCAGCGACAGGCGAAGGCGCAGCCTCCTCAGCCAGCGGTTCCGACTCTACCGTCACAACTGGTGGCTGCGCCTCCTCCACCTCTTCATCTTTGTCTACCGCTGCCAGTTCAGAAGGCTCACTCTCCGGCAGCAGTTCTGCCGGCGGGTCAAGGGACTCGGCGGGCCGACCTGTTTCCGGCTCAGTAACCTCCTGTAGCTCACTGAGCAGCTTTAGATTACCCAGCGCGGCTGCCCCGCGCTCGGGGGCCGGGTCGCTGACCATGCGTGGATAGCCCCAGATCAGCGCACCAATATTGGCCAGAAGCAGTATAAAAAACAGCCACCTTGTCATCGGCTGCTCCGATCTGTTGCGATTACTATTCCCATCAACACAAGATGCGGTTCATACCGCGTTGCTATCCTAATCCACTCTCTTACTCGTAGCGCGCCCCCGCCGGTCAGTAGGCAGCGCGGCGTCTCACCGCTGCGGGCCTCCAGTTCAGCGTATGCCCGCTCTATCAGGGCAACTGTCGAAAACAGCGCACCAGCAGCAATTCCGGAACCGCTATCAGCCCCGAACAAGCCATCGACCTCGAGTGAAGACGGCGGCGGAATGTCGGTGCCTCGGATCAGGGCCTGGACTGCCATCTCCAGCCCCGGCAGGATCAACCCGCCATGATGTGTACCATCCCGACCCAGAGCATCGATCGTGGTTGCCGTGCCACAGTCTACGACAATGACGGGGGTCACAGAAAGCGACTTTGCAGCTTGCAATGCAAGAAAACGGTCGACCCCCAGGGTTTCCGGCTGTCGATAGCCACTCTTCACCCCGCCCTGGGCTGCCTGGGCGCGCAGGAAATCGGGCTTCAGTCCCCAGTGCTTTGTGCACCAGTCACGCAGCTCACACCGCACCGCCTCACCTGCGACACAGCTTACCCAAACTGCTGCAGGCGCTGCCAGCTGCCGCCATTGGGCATCGAGCAGTGGTGTGAGCTCACCCAGGTGCTGTTGACTGCTGACCGAGCCGTCCGCCAGGCCCGCCACTGTACTCCAGCGAAACGAGGTGTTTCCAATATCGACGAGCAACTCCACGCTTCAGGATCCCTCAGAGCGGAGACTGACTTCGCCGGCATGAAAGCTGCGGATATCTCCCTCCACCGCCAGCAGTAGCGCACCATTTTCATCGATTCCCCGGTGCTGGCCCTGGATCGCGCCCCGCGCATTGCGGACAACAACCTGTCTGCCCAGCATCAGATCAGCATCGTGCCACTCCTGCATGAGCGGCTGCAGCCCCTCGCTTGCATAAAGATTCGCCACCCTGACCAGGTTCTCGATCAGGCTCGCGACCAACTCATTGCGGGTGTGGGGCCTGACGCCGGCGATTGAACGGAGATCGGTCCAGGGCTGATCGATGACCGCCCCCTGCTCGTCCATATGGGTATTCAATCCCACCCCGAGCACCACTTGGGCGGGCCCTTCTGACTCCCCCGACACCTCGAGCAGCAGACCAGCGAGCTTTTTCTGCTGCCAGAGGATGTCGTTGGGCCACTTTAGACCTGCCTCGACAGCTCCAAACTCGCGCAGCGTGCGCAGCACAGCGATACCGGCGGCCAGGCTCAGTCCGCTGAGACGCATCGGCGCCAGCTCAAAGCGCCACAGCAGCGAGAGATAGACGTTGCTACCGTAGGGTGAGATCCAGCGGCGACCATGCCGACCGCGCCCGGCCGACTGCTGCTCGGCCAGACAGACGGTACCATTCGCTGCCCCCTTGCGGGCCTGTTCCATCAACCAGCTGTTGGTGGAATCCAGGCTCTGATGGAGATGGATTACGCTGATCTGCGCCCCGGTTTCGTCGCTGAACTGTGCACTGATCCGTTCGCTATCGAGCAGGTCCAGCGGTCGGGCGAGTCGATAGCCCCTGCCGCGCACTGCATGAACATCCTGGCCGAACGCATCACGCAGCTGGCGGACTTGCTTCCAGATAGCAGCCCGGCTGACCCCCAGCGCTACGGCCAGCGATTCACCGGAGTGAAAGCGCCCGTCGGCCAGCAATTGTAGCAGTCTGATCCTAGTCGGCATCACCACTTAAGGAGCCTCTGAACGAATCATGAACGGCAGCCTTATGGCCCAAATTTCCCGCTGCTGCGTTAAAAGTCTCGGCAATAGTCCGACTATTACCTGCGATTTCTGCCTTGCATCGAAAAATTTGGCCGCACAATTCTGCTCGTCCAGATACATTCAGAGGCTCCTTAACCAGGCGTCGCGCCGCGCCTGCTGTGCTGGCGGGATCGCCTCTGGCAGATAGAATTCGCAGGTATCGGCTGGCGCCACTTGCGGCACAAGCTCAAATTGCATCAGCTCATCTCGTCGAAAGGCATGCACCGGCACCGCCTCACCTGGCGGCAGGACGGCGATGCGTTTTTCGATCTCCCCCTGCCGGACCCGCAGCCCATCAACCGCCACGATCAAGTCACCGGCGGCGATCCCCGCGGCCATCGCTGCACCACCCTCATACACTTGCACAACCTGCTCGCCGGCATCCTGCCCTTTGATGCGGGCACCCAGTACCGAACGCGGCTTTGCATCTGCCACTTGCTCATCAGTCACTACGCCACCGTTGTCCTCCGGGCCGGAGGCGGGACGTAGGCGCATCTGTACACCAAACGCCGCCAGCGACTCCTGCAGGGGCAGTTCTTGGGTAGTGCGCAGGCCAAGCTCAAACAGCGGCGCTAGATCCAGCCCTGTCACCTCCATCGCCACTTGCTCGAATCCCCTCTCGGGCACCCCGATACCCGGCTTGCCGTAGCGGTGCCACATCACCTGCATGACGTGGTCAAGAGAGCTGGCGCCATCACTTTCTAGTCGCATCCGTAGATCAAGCAGCAGTGCGAACAGGGCACCCTTGGCGTAGTAGCTGACAATCGCGTTCGGGGCATTCTCGTCTTGTTTGTAGAATTTGGTCCAGGCATCGAAGCTCGACTCTTCCAGAGTCTGTTTCAGACGCCCGCGGCCGCGCATCACCCGAGTGACAGTTTCGGCCAGCAGTTCAAAATAGTCTTTACGCTTAATGCAGCCGCTTTTCAGCAGCATCAGATCATCATAGTAGGAGGTGATGCCTTCAAACACCCACATCTGTCGCGTGTGGACTTCCGCGCTCGTGTCGTTCTCGAGGAACACCGCAGGGGTGATGCGTTTAACATTCCACAGATGAAAGTATTCATGGCTGCAGAGCCCCAGCAAACGCCGATAGTTCTTGCTCGGTTCCGTTTCGTATCGCCCTGGCAGATCCTTGCGGCTGGCCAACAGGCTAGTGGAGTTTTGGTGCTCAAGCCCGCCATAGCCCTCTCCGACCACGCTAAGCAGGAAGAGATAGTCGTTGAGGGGGAGTTCGCCAAACAACGCAACTTGCTGGCTGCAGATTCGGGTCAGGTCGCTCTTCAGACGGTTCAGGTCTGCGCTGTGTCTGCCCGCCACGACAAAGCGATGCGGCTTGCCGGCCACTGCAAAATCAAAAGCGTCGTGCACACCGATCTCAACAGGCTGATCGATCAGCTCTTCGTAATTCTGCAATAGATAGCAGCCAAACCCCTGCTCATCGGCACCCTGCGATCGCATTGCCGCGGCGACCCGCCATGATTCATAGCGCTCTCCTGCTGGCCGGTTGATGGTGAGAGTCAGTGGCTCTTGCTGCTTACCGTGCACAGCCAGGAACAGGGCAGCACCATTGAAGTAGGCATGCGTGGTATCCATGTGAGCACCTCGCACTGACAGATCCCAAGCGTAGACCTGATAACGGATTGTCAGATCGCCACTGGCCGGCTCGCATCGCCATGTCTGCTTGTCCAGTTTTTTTATCGCAAGCGGACCCGTGCTGTCCTCAGCGTCGATAATAATGATATGTCGTGAGAAATCCCGGATCATGTAGCTGCCACGGATCCAAGCCGGCAGAGAAAAGGTTACACCGTGCGGTTCAGGATCCGGGATATGGATGCTGACCTGATAGAGATGCGCCTCCGGTGACGGGAGTTCGACTGTATAGTCAATCATCGGTACCTCCATTCAGTCACTGCTTGTTCTGCCCGGGCATTGCTTGGCCGCGCAATCAG
>NZ_AFOC01000110.1:0-10018 GCF_000224455.1 endosymbiont of Riftia pachyptila (vent Ph05) | reverse complement strand
GAAAAAAACCTGGTCTTGGCACTCACGCCATGATTGCCGTCCTTCTCCATTGGCCTCTCCCCTCTACATCTAATCAGCGCCTTGATTTAGCTCGATATTTTCTGCGACTCACGGACTCGCCAAAAATAATAGAGATAGCGCCCCCTCTTCACAACTCCCCCTACACATCAAGTTTAATATGATCTTCCGTGAGGTCAATCACAGATGCAGCATCATTATCCGCTTGCACAAAGCATCTCTCAGCACTCCCACGGCGACTCCCAGCCCGCCGCACGGCACACCTTTGCTTGCCTTAGGAAATTAAAGTCACAGCCCCAACCTGCCGATAGCCCCACCAACAGCGGTGACCCAAGCGTCAGAGCAGCCTTTTCAACCGATAGTGAATCATGGCGAAATCACAGACGATGCCAACCGACTCTGCCAACCAGGCCCCCAGATCACGGCCCGCCCTGTTACTGGTGGATGATGACCCCGCGATCGCGGAGGCCCTCGGCTTTCTGCTGCGCAAGGAGTACCAGGTGCATCTAGCATCGAACCGGGCCGAGGTTACCCGGCTGCTCAGCCAGCACCCGGCAAACCTGAAACTGGCACTGATCGATCTGGGACTGCCGCCAACCCCCCACCGACCGGATCAGGGGTTCGCCATCATCGGCGACCTGCTGCAATTCGACGCCAGCATCCGCATCCTGATCCTTTCTGGCCAATCCCAGGAGGACAACATCCGCCACGCCTTCAGCCTCGGTGCAGCAGATTTCTTCCCCAAACCCTGTGAGCCACAGCTGCTGAAGGCCGGCCTCAAACGCCAGCTGATGCTCGCCGAACTCGAAACCCATTCACCAACTAGCGGCATGGCACATGGCCTAATCGGCACCAGCGAGGCAATGCAGGGCCTGCGCGGGCAGATCGCCCAGTTCGCCCCGAGCGAATTCCCGGTACTGATCTCCGGCGAATCGGGGACCGGCAAAGAGCTGGTGGCACGCGCCCTGCACCAGGCCGCTGAGCGGCGTGAGCAACCCTACTTGGCGCTCAACTGTGCCGCCTTCTCCCCTGACCTGCTGGAAGCTCAGCTGTTCGGACACGCCAGAGGCGCCTTCACCGGTGCGCAGCAGGGCAAGAAGGGCTTCTTCGAGGAGGCCAAAAGCGGCACCCTGTTCCTCGATGAAATCGGCGAGATGCCACTCAGCCTGCAGGCCAAACTGCTACGAGTACTTGAAGATGGCGAATACTATCGGATCGGCGAGACTAGCCCGCGCCACTCCCAGGCCCGCATCATCGCCGCCAGCAACCGCAATCTGAAACAGGCGGTTGAGCGGGATCGCTTCCGCGCCGATCTCTACCACCGTCTCTGCGTACTCACTATCGAAGTGCCACCATTGCGTCAGCGCAGCGACGACCGCAACGAGCTGCTGGTTCACTTCATCAACAAATTCGCAGACTCGATCCACTCTTTCCGCCTCTCGGCCGAAGCACAGGCGCTGTGGCGCAGCTACCCTTTCCCCGGCAACGTGCGCGAACTACGCAACATTGTTATCCGGCTCGGCACCAAACACCCGGATGGGCTGGTGGGAGCAACTGCACTGCGCCAAGAGATCGACCCACAAGGCACTCCATCGATCGAGTCAGCGGCGATAGATCACCAGGATGCCCCAACCAGCCTGCTTCAGCGCGAAGGATTTGAACTCGACCGATATCTAAACCAGCTGGAACAGCACTATATCCAGGCCGCCCTGGAGATGGCCGGCGGCAGCCTCAGCAAGGCTGCGCGGCTGCTGCATATCAACCGCACCACCCTCTACAGCAAGGTCAAAAAGCTTGAAAAAGCGGAGCAGGCCCATGTACCTGAAACAGTTCGGCCTCACTCGTAAGCCCTTTGCCATCACCCCCGATACCCGCCGCTTCTTCAGTGGCGCCAGCCGCGGCGCGGTGCTCGACGCCCTGCTCTATGCCATCACCAACGGTGAAGGCATCGTCAAACTGGTCGGTGAAGTCGGCAGCGGCAAGACCATGCTCAGCCGCATGCTCGGCGAACGCCTACCCGCCTCTGTCGACCTGGTCTACATCGCCAACCCCAGCCTCACCGCCGACGACATCCTGCGGGCAATCGCCATCGAACTGGGTTTCGATATTGCGCAGGACGCCCGACGCTTCGAAGTCATGCAGCAGCTGCAGAGCCGCCTGATCCAGCACCACGCCGAACAACGCCAAGTGGTGGTCTTCATCGACGAGGCCCAGGCAATGCCGCTACAGACCCTGGAGCAGATCCGCCTGCTCAGCAACCTGGAGACCCGCGACCACAAACTGCTGCAGATGGTGCTGTTCGGCCAGCCCGAACTCGACCGCAAGCTGGCCGACCCAGAGATCCGCCAGCTCAGAGAGCGCATCACCTACAGCCTCGAACTGCCCCCCCTGAGCAGCGAGGATGTGCATGCCTATCTTAACTTCCGTCTCCAGCAGTCAGGCTATCAGGGAGTGGAGCTCTTCTCCCGCTCGCTCGNCTCGAAGGGTGCACCGCTACAGCCAGGGACTGATCCGCCGGATCAACATCATCGCCGACAAAAGCCTGCTGGCCGCCTACTCCGAAGGCAGCTCCCAGCTGCGCCACCACCACATCCGACTCGCCGCACAGGAGTCGGGGCTACTGCATGGCACGCCGCGCTGGCTCTATGCCGCCGCCAGTCTGCTGCTCGGGTTGACTGGCCTAACCCTCTCCCAGGCAGAACGGGTACCATACCCTGCCGCTCAGCCACCCTCCCCGGTTGTCGCCGCGACACCATCGGAACAGACCGTCTCAGTCGCACCAGAGCCGGCAGGCACCACACTCACAGAAGCTGCCCTTCCGGCGACATCAAAGAGATCCAGAGACAGCGACGAATTAATCAACCGCCGACTGCGGGCCACCCGCCAGCTGCTCACCGACGACAGCGCCGGGGGCTACAGCATCCAGCTGCTTACCACTCAGCAGAAGCCGGTCTATCTAAAAAACTTTTTCGCCGAGCACGGCGAGCAACTCGATCCTGAGCAGGTCTTTATCTACCCCCTGCACTCCAAAGGAAGCGACTATTTCATCGTGCTCTATGGCCACTATGCCGACCCCAAACTGGCTGACAGCGCACTCAATGCACTGCCAACTGCCCTCACCAAGGGCCGACCTTACATACGCTCCCTGCGCCGTATGCGCGACGAAGCGCAACCCTGGCAGGGATAAGGAGAGTCTCAGTGCAAACCACTGATCTGACACCGAAACCACAGCCTGCAGGCATCCTCCTGGCGGTCTGCCTGCTACTGGTAGGCTGCGGCCCGACTCGGGCACCAACCCCATCCACTGGACACCTGCTGCCGAAACCAACACCGGCCCAGCCGGGCGCGGCGATCCCACCGCCGGTCACCCGCCCTGCACTGCTGCCAGAACCCCGCGCAGAGGCGCCACTGGAGAGCTACACCGTGGTGGTCAGCGACGTGCCCCTGCGCGAGCTGCTGTTCACCCTGGCGCGGGATGCTGGTCTTAACCTTGACATCGACAACAACATCACCGGCAACATCACCCTCAACGCAGTTGACCAGACTCTACCGCGCATCCTCGACCGCATCACCCGCCTCAGCGCGGTGCGCTATGAGATAGACGACGATGTGCTGCGGGTGATGCAAGACACTCCCTTCCTGCGCAGCTATATCGTTGACTATGTCAACCTGTCGCGTCAGAGCAGCAACACTATCCAGATCTCCACCAAGGTGGCCAGCAAGGTGGCCGGGGGCGAGGGCGGTGAAGGCGAAGGCAATACCTCCAACACCCAGCTCAAGGGAGAGGTGAGCAATCGATTCTGGCAGAGCCTGTTCGTCAACCTCACCGCCATCATCGGAGATAAAAATCCATCCGGCGGCAGCGGTAGCGAATCCGGGGGCGTCAGCCTCGGCTCACCCAACATCATCATCAACGCTGAAACCGGCATGATTGCGGTGCGCACAACCGCCAAGAAGCACCAGGAAATCGAGCGCTTCCTGACCCAGGTACTCGACAGCGCCAGACGACAGGTGCTGATTGAGGTCACCATCGCCGAGGTGGTACTGAGCGACCACTTCCAGGCCGGCGTCGACTGGAGCCTGATCGGCAGCGACATCGGCATCAACTCAGCGATGATCGGTCAGAACCTGCTGCAGGCGCCACTCGCCAGCCTCACTCTCAGCGGCAATATCAATGGTGACCCGTTAAACCTCACCCTCAAGGCGCTGGAAAACTTCGGCAAGGTCAAAGTGCTCTCCAGCCCCAAGATCATGACCCTCAACAACCAGCCGGCGGTGCTGCGCGTCACTGACCAGCGGGTCTACATGATCACCGATGTGGAGGTGGAGGAGGACCAGGAGACCAAGACCAAGACCCGCACCTTCGAAACCACGGTCAACACTGTGCCAGAGGGGCTGGTGCTCACTGTCACCCCCTATGTGGATCAGTTCGACACCGTGATGCTCAACATCCGTCCCACCATCTCGCGCATCCTGGGCTTCGTCGAGATGCGCAACCAGGAGCTGGACGAGGCCAATGTGATCAACCGTGTGCCAGAGATCCAGTTGCGCGAGATGGAGACAGTGCTGCGTGTCAGTAGCGGCGACTCGGCGATCATCGGCGGGCTGATGCAGGACGCCATCGACAACTCACAGAACAGCCTGCCCGGTGTCACATCGATACCACTGCTGGGGGATCTCTTCTCCTACCACGACAAACAGGTCTCAAAGACCGAACTGGTCGTCTTCATCCGCCCCACAGTGATCCACAAGGCGAGCCTGCAGGACGACCTGACACCCTTCAGGACGATGACCCCAGACCTGCTGCCGGCTGCCGACCGTGAACCAGGTGAAGCCCTATGAGTCTGTTGCTCGACGCGCTCAACAAGGCCTCCGAAGAGAACTCCCAGAGGCACCAGAAAGCTCGTCGATGTGCCCCATGCGGTACCCAAATCCGAGCCACTGGTGCTGGATCTAGAGCCCACCGAGCAGACTCAGCTCCCGCCAGCCGCTCCCCCCGAAGACGACCTTGCTAACGCCCTTGCCGATCGGCTCGACCATGGCAGCGATGAGCTGATACTGCCCCAACCGCCAGAGATCAACATCGAGCCTGAAGAGAACAAGCAGATCGAGCCCCCCGAAACCAGGCCAGCTGATGAGGCGCCGGCCGAAAAAAAGGAGACCACCGAACCACTCGATCCACAAAGCCTGCAGCAGTTGATGCAGGGCTGCCGGCGCAATCGCCAGCATCGCCATCTCTGGCTGATACTCATCGCGATGCTGGTGATTGGCTTGCAGATAGCCGCAGGCTACTGGTACTACCTGCAGCAGTCGCTGATTAGCAACGAGGTTCGAACCTTTTCCCCCACGCTGACCGAACCTCTCCAGGATAATCCTCTGAGCAACGCCGCGCTCACCCCCCCTTGCCGACGAACCGCCAATTAGCTCCAGCCAGGAGAGCCACCCGCTGTCCACCGGCAACCTCAGAAGCGATACCAACAAAAGCCTGGTGAAACCAACCAATCTCATCGGCAGCAGCAGCCCCGAGAGCGCCACACTCCAGCCCAATAAGACCAGCCCCACTCCACCCGCCATCCAACAGAAAATAGAGGAGGATCCGGGGTTTGGTCTGCCCAGCCGCATCATCATCAAACGCACTCAGCGACGCACAGCACACCGCTCACCGGCAGCTTCCGCCTACCAGGCTCTACAGCAAGGCCAAACAAAACAGGCCGAGAGACTCTACCGCAAGCTGCTGCAGAAAGAGCCGCACAACCGCGATGCCCTGCTCGGACTGGCCGCACTGGCCCTGCAGTGGGGAGACCTGGAGAGCGCCGAGGCCCACTACCAGCAGCTGCTGCGCCACGATCCCCACGACGCCGATGTGCTGGCCGCACTGGCCCTGCTGGAACCACGCAGCAGAGACCCGGGCCTGGAGCTACGTCTGCGCCGGCTCGCTGAACAGCAGCCCGACAACCCACGCCTGCACTTTGCCCTGGCCAGCCGTCACGCCGCCCGGCAGGAGTGGCGGCGCGCCCAGCAGGCCTATTTCGACGCCTGGAGCCGCAGCCGCGACAACCCCGACTATGCTTTCAATCTCGCGGTCGCCCTCGATCATCTGGGAAAAATAACCCACGCAGCCAACTACTACCGCAAGGCACTCGAACTGGCACGCAGCCGACCGGCCAGTTTCACCAACGCCGCCGCACAACAGCGTCTGACACAGATCGATCCGGCAGGAGTGCTGCCATGGTAACGGCCGCCAACCAGCCGAAAAAACAGGCCAAGCCTCTCGGCATCCAGCTGGTCGAACAGGGGCTGGTGACCACCGATCAGGTGGAGATCGCCCTCAAGGAGCAAAAACACCGCGGCGAGCCTCTCGGACAGATCCTGATCTCCCTCGGCTTCATCTCCGAGGCGGTGCTCACCGAGGTGATCGGCGAGATCTTTGGCGAGCGCAGTGTCGATCTCTCGAGCATCATCCCCGACGCCGAGGCGCTGGCGCTGATCGACCGCGAGACCGCGCTGCGCAACCGGGTGCTGCCGATCACTCTGGACCAGGAGAACGGCACACTCACCCTGGCGATGGAGGACCCCAACAACCTGGTGGTGCTCGATCGGCTGCGGGTACAGATCCCCCGTCAGCTGCGCATCACCCCGATGATCGCCGGCAAGCGCGAGATACTACTCGCCATCGACCAGTTCTACGGCCACGAGCTGTCGGTGGACGGCATCCTGCGCGAGATCGAGACCGGCACGGTGGACTACGAGGCACTGGCCGAGGAGGCGCAGGAGTATGAACACCCGTTGGTGCGGCTGGTGGATGCGATCATCGCCGACGCGGTGAAACGCGGGGCCTCAGACATCCACTTCAACCCGGAAGAGAAGTTCCTGCGGCTACGCTACCGTATCGACGGCGTGCTGCACCAGATCCGCAGCCTGCACAAGGATTTCTGGTCGCCGATCAGCGTGCGCCTGAAGGTGATATCGGGGATGAACATCGCTGAGACCCGCGCCCCCCAGGACGGCCGCATCTCGATGACCATCCGTGGCCACCGCATCGACTTCCGAGTCTCCGCCCAGCCCACCACCCACGGCGAAAACTTTGTGCTACGTATCCTCGACCGGGCCAAGGGCATAGTACCGCTGGACAAGCTCGGCTTGCGCCACGACAGCCACACCACGCTGAAACTGATGATGGCCCGCCCGGAAGGGATCATCCTGGTCACCGGCCCCACCGGCTCGGGCAAAACCACCACCCTCTACTCGATGCTCAATCATCTCAACTCCCCGGAGGTCAACATCATGACCCTGGAAGATCCGGTGGAGTACCCGATCAGCATGATCCGCCAGACCTCGGTCAACGAGGTGGCGCGGATGGACTTCGCCTCCGGCATCCGTTCGCTGATGCGCCAGGACCCAGACATCATCCTGGTCGGCGAGATCCGCGACCAGGACACCGCCGAGATGGCATCAGGGCCGCGATGACCGGCCACCAGGTCTACTCCACCCTGCACACCAACTCCGCCGCCCGCTCGATCCCGCGCCTGCTCGACATCGGCGTCACCCCCCAGGTAATGACGGGCAACATGATCGGTATCGTCGCCCAGCGGCTGATCCGGCGCCTCTGCGAGCATTGCAAGGAGGGCTACCAACCCAGCGAGATAGAGCAGCGACTGCTCGGCATCAGCAGCGATAAGGCGGTGCAGATCCACCGCGCCACGGGCTGCAACAAGTGCAACAACACCGGCTACAAGGGACGCCTGGCACTGATGGAGGTACTGCGCTTCGACGATGGGATCGATGACTTGGTCGCAGCCAGCGCCTCCTACCGTGAGGTGGAGCGCTACGCCATCGGTCACGGCTTTATTCCCCTGGCCGAGGACGGTATCCGCCGTGTTCTCGAAGGCGTCACCAGCCTCGACGAACTGTCCCGCGTTGCCGACCTCACCAAGCGGCTGGAGTGAGCCCGCCTTATGCACGGTGGCGGCCAGAACCGGAGAAAACATTATGAACACTGGAGAAAATACGACTCTACATTACCTCATCCAAGGTGTGAGCGGTTCTGGCCTATCACGGTTCTGGCTTGTTCTGGCACCCTGGGCTTGCTGTTATTCCGCCCATCCCTGGGCTCCACCCTTCGGGCCAGCCTGCGGCTGTTCAAATCTGCTACCAACAGATTCGTCACTCAATCCATAGCAGCAGCTATGGATCTCACTCCAGAGCAGCGCCCAGCCACACCAGCCCGGAGCCAGAAGCCGCGATCCACCATGCATAAGACGGGCTGAGCGATGCAGAGCTACGACTACCGCGCCATCGACCCCCAGGGCAGGATCCACAAGGGCCGGATCAGCGCCGCCAACGAGCTGGATCTCGACCTGCGGGTACGCAAGATGCACCTGGAGCTGCTCTCCCACCGGCGCAGCCGCAACCACGGGCGCAAACGCTTTGGCCTGGGCGGTAACCGGCGCCGCCTGCTGATCGACTTTGTCTTCTCCCTGGAACAGCTGGTGCGCGCCGGGGTGCCGCTGCTGGAGGGGATCCACGATGTGCGTGACAGCCTTGCCGCCTCCTACTTCAAGGATGTGCTGGGCAATGTCATCGACGCCATCGAGGGCGGCAGCACCCTCTCCCAGGCACTCGAGCTGCACCCGGAGCTGTTCGACCGAGTGTTTATCAGCCTGATCCGGGTCGGCGAGGAGTCGGGGCGCCTCGACACCCTACTCGAGCAGATCACCGAGTCGCTCAAGTGGCAGGATGAACTCGCCTCCCACGCCAAAAAGATCATGATCTATCCGCTGATCCTCGGCAGCGTGCTGCTCGGCGTGACCGGCTTTATGATGGGCTATCTGGTACCCCGCCTGGTGCCCTTCATCCGTGAGATCGGCGGTGAACTGCCGCCCCACACGCAAGCACTGATCGCCACCTCCGATTTCATCATCGCCAACTGGCCGTTTCTGCTTGGGCTGCTGCTCGGGCTGCCACTGGCGGTGCGCCTAGCCCGTCGCCTGAACCGCCGCTTCGACTATCTGCTCTCCCTGCTGTCACTGCGCTTCTGGCTATTCGGCCCGCTCAACCTGAAGATCAAGCTGGGACGCTTGGCACAGAGCTTCTCGCTGATGTACAGCTCCGGCATCTCGGTACTGGAGGCGATGCAGCTGAGCGAGTCGCTGGTACAGAACCGGGTGCTGGAGGAGAAGCTGCGCGGTGCCCGACAGCAGATCGCCGAGGGGGTCGGCATCGCCGAAAGCTACAAACGCATGGATCTCTTCCCGCCACTGGTGGTGCGCATGTTGCGGGTTGGCGAGAGCAGCGGCGCGCTCGACAAGGCACTGGATAACGTCAGCTACTTCTACACCCGCGACATCCGCGAGACCATCGCCAAGATCGAACCGGCGATCTCCCCGGCGCTGACCATCGCGATGGCGGCGATCATGGGCTGGGTGATGGTCAGTGTGCTCGGCCCGATCTACGACACCATCGCCAAGATAGGATGAGCATGCGCCCGGTACTCTTCTTCAGCGGCTACATGATGACAGTGTTCCACTGGAAAGGGGCGCGGCAACTGTGTCAGTTTGCCTTCCCCCCCACCCCGGAGGGGATAATCGCCTTCCGGGACTATCTGGAACGACTTGGGCGTCAGCCAGTGCGCCTGCTGGTGGACCTGATCGAGGAGGAGTTCCAGCAGCGTGAGCAACCCCATCTGCGGGGGCGGGACTATCGCCGCTACTGCCGCAACAACGGCCTGCGCATGTTCGACCAATCGCCTTTTCTCCACCACTCCCTGTTGGAGGTGCGCCGCAGCGACAGCGGCAAACGGGATTTTGTACTCTACTCCGGCCTCACCAACCCCGAGCTGATGGCCCCCTGGCTGCTGGCGATCCGTGAGACCGCCACCCCGCTGTTGGGGATTTGGTCGGTGCCGCAACTCAGTCGCGGCCTGATCGAGCAGCTGAAACTCAAACGGGAGAACGTGCTGCTGCTCAGCCAGGAGGCCCCCTCAACCCTGCGCCAGAGCTTC
>NZ_AFOC01000111.1:0-9740 GCF_000224455.1 endosymbiont of Riftia pachyptila (vent Ph05) | reverse complement strand
CCTCCCAGTGGCACTCGGCGCAATGGCTAGTAAGCAGCGGATAGAGGGTGGCGCCGAACAACGTTGGGTCGTCTGGCAGGATACGCGAATCACCTACCGTCTTGAGCGGCGGCGCCTTGAGTTCGATCTGGCGCCCATCACCGATGCTGGTGCTGTCGGCCCAGGCATCGAGATAGGCGGTGATCACCGCGGCACAGGCGGCATCGCTGTCGAGCCAGCAATTGTGGCCAGCACCGACCTTGCTAACCAGGCGCGAGTCGGCGGTGGCGCTAAGATCGACCAGCGGATTGGCCGCGCTGTAGGCGAGATTGACATCATCATCCCGCACGAACTGGGGCGACTGCCCGCCGACACTATGGCAGGCGCCACAGCGGTTGGTGGCACGCAGCGGTTCCCAGAGGTGGAGGCGAAACGCCTGAGCATCGTCGGTGCGCGCTGCCGGGCCACTGTAGCCGTCCTGCGCCGGAGCCTGGGTCTGCAGATTGGCGGTAGTGCTGACCCCCTCCATGCAACCACCCAGCAGCAGGCCAGCGAGTAGGCTGAGAATGAGCGAGCCACGACTGGCCCCTCTAATTAGATTGGCTGATCGCATCACTCCCCCCGGCAGTAGACCGCCGACTCGGCGAAGAGCCGTTTCAGGCTGTAGTTATTGGCCCGGAAGGAGTCGCTCATAGCAGCTATCTGGGCGTGGTCGGCGCTGTCCACCGGCTCGCGCAGGCAGACCGCCTTGAAGACCTTCTTCGCCTGGCAACTGGCGAAGGCCTGACTGTTGGCCAGCTCCACACCGAGGGATTTGGCGCCGTTGCCGCTACCCGGCAGGGCCGAGTCCCAGCCGAGCAAGGCGTTGGGGCCGGCGCGCCAGTAGTTGTCCCACTGGTCGTCCGGGGTCACATAGCCCGGTTTGAAGTTGTCGGCGTTGATCAGGTATTTGGGACGCACCTGGTCGGGGGTGTAGAGCAGCCGCCCGGCGGCCTCGTCGTAGTCGTAGTAGGCGTAGGCCTGCACCAGCGGGTCCATACCGGCGTGGCAGCCGACACAGTTGTTGAGGAACAGGCGGCTGTCACCGCCGGGGCTGCGGGGGATATCCTGGCGGACACGGTCCGCGGCGCGGCTGGTGTCCTTGACCTGCTCCAGATCGAGACAGAGATGGTTGAGCAGAGTAAAGCGGAACATCGCCCGGTTGGTGCCAGCGATAAAAAACGCCCGGGCCGCTTGCCGACTGGTGATGACACCAGCGGTGGCGGTAGCGGGCAAACCGTTGAGATCCGACTGGGGGGCGGCGACCAGCGCATCCTTGAGCGGCACACCGCTCGTCTCCAGGGCCTCGTAGTGATCGTTGTTGGCGGGTGAGTAGGGCGGCAGGCCCAGTGCCGGGTCGCCCTGATAGAGCAGATCGGCCGAGAGCAGCTGATTGAACGGCACCTCGTCCCGCACCATGCCGATCACCGTGGCGCTGTAATCGTTGAGCGGCACGAACAGGCTCTGCTCTTCGTTGGTCCAGGGGGCAGCGAAGTTCTTCAGGGTCACGTCGTAGAAGGCCGGATGCTCCATCGCCAGATAGGCGGCTGCCAGCGGATCGTTATTGGCGCTGATCTGCGTCTCCATCTGTGCCAGCACCGATGCCTGCGGCGGCACGCCGGCGAGCCGGTCGTGGATACGCCGCGCTTGCTCCTTCACCCCCGCCTGCAAGAACGGCGGGGAGAGGATCAGACCGATCAGCATCCCCCCCAGCAACAGATCAGCGATGGCTGGTCGCCAACCGCCCATCAAATCCAAAATTCTGTTCATCTCTATTTATCGCGCAATTGTCGTCGTTTATTTTGGCTCCCTGCCGACACAAAAAATGCCAGACAGAACGGCATCAATAATTAAAAAACCAGCACGAAGTCTCCCTTTTTGAACCGACATGAACGCGCATTAATAATTACCAACCAGGTCACAGGCAATTAAAGAACGCCTCATCACCCGAGCACAACGCAATTAACAAAACACCTGCATTCTGCTACTGACTACCCAATTAACAGATAGCTTCATCACACTCTGAAACCAGCAATAATATTCACTTAAGATATTGTCCATGCTGACATTATTTAATCTTTTATTTAGTCAGCAAGCCGCCATTTATAACGCTGACGTTTTACTCAAGTCAGACCTCAATACGGCTTGATATAAATCATGCGTGCAAGCAGAAGATGCTTCTGTGACGAGCATTTAACTTCCACCCTGGCCGCTGTGATTATGTTTGCAGTTTTTTCCACGCCCCCCATTCATAATTAGCTCAGCTTTTTACAGATTAATTAATCTGCGTTTCCGGCCATTAAATTGAGAAATAAACACCAAGCAATTCAGCTCCAACCCTGAACACCATTAGGAATTAGCCGGCCTGCAGGCAAGCAGTTTAATTTTCAACCTATTCATTACATAAAGACGGGGACCAACAGCGGATGTACTACTTCGCCTGCCTGAATCGCAGCCTTGCCGGCCTGCTGGCACTGATGCTGCTCGCCGGCTGTGGCGGGGAGGGCCAGGCCCCCGATCCGGTGGTGGTCGACTACCCGCTCGCCTACATCAAACGGCCTGCCGAGGCTATCGAGCAGGAGGATGTGCGCCGACTCATCACCTTCAGCGCTGGCGCCGATCTCTATCTGCGCGAGCGCGCCTCACCCAGCGCAGCGGAGATCAGCCTCACCCACAACATCACTGGCGGGCTGGGCGACGTGCGCGATCTGCAGCCCTCCTACGATGGCGAACGGCTGCTATTCTCTTTGCGCCTGCCACAGATCGAAGGTGCGGAGGTGGCCGACCAGCCAAGCTGGAACATCTGGGAGTACAGTCGCGCCGACCACAGCCTGCGGCGCATCATCCCCTCCGACACCCTGGCCGAAGCGGGCCACGACATCGCCCCCCACTACCTGCCGGACGGGCGGATCCTGTTCAGCTCCAGCCGCCAGAAGAGCGCCAAGGCGCTGCTACTTGACGAGGGCAAGCCGCAATACCCGGCACTCAACGAGGCACGCCAGGAGCCAATCTTCGTGCTGCATCTGATGAACGCCGACGGCAGCAACATCCAGCAGATCTCCTTCAACCAGAGTCACGATCTCGACCCCACGGTACTGAGCGACGGCCGAGTCGTGTTCAGCCGCTGGCAGCGTAGCAGCGGCGATGCGATCAATCTCTATCAGATGAACCCGGACGGCACTGAGCTGCAGCTGCTCTACGGCGCCAACAGCCACGCCACCGGCACAAACGGCGCAGCGGTGCAGTTCCTGCGCCCCCGCGAGCTGCCTGACGGTGGTCTGCTGACACTGCTGAAGCCGTTCAATGGACTGAATGGCGGCGGCGACCTGGTGCGCATCGACATCGACAACTTCATCGAGCACGACCGCCCCCTTATAGGCGGCGAGGCCGCGCCGGGCACTGCCCAGCCGCCTGCTACCGTCAACCTGGTACGCACCGACAACGCCCCCTCACCGGGCGGACGCTACCGCGACGCCTTCCCGCTCTGGGACGGCACCGACCGGCTGTTGTTGAGCTGGAACCAGTGCCGACTACGCATCGGCGAGCACACCCTGCCCTGCACAGAGGAAAATCTGGCCGATCCTCAGGCAGAGGAGGCCCCTCCGCTCTACGGCCTCTACGTCTACGACCCAACCGAGGCAACTCAACAACCACTGCTCACCCCACAGGAGGGGGTGATCTATGAAGAGATGGTGGCGCTACAGGTGCGCACCCCACCGACGATCATCTTCGACAAGGCTGCCGGGGTCGGGCTGGACGGCGAGATGGTCGATGCCGGGGTCGGCCTGCTGCAGATCCGCAGCGTCTACGATCTGGACGGCCAGGACAGTGCCGAACCCGACCTCACAACCCTGGCCGATCCGACTCAGACCAGACCGGACCAGCGCCCACTGCGCTTCCTGCGCCTCTACAAGCCGGTGGCCCTGCCCGAGCGCAATCTGCTGGTGATCTCCCAACAGCGCCTTCGGCCGTAACCGCGAGCTGGGGATGCGCGAGATCCTCGGCTACGTCCCCATCGAACCCGACGGCTCGGTGAGTATCCGGGTGCCCGCTGACACCCCCTTCAGCTTCAGCCTGCTTGACCGGGCAGGGCGGCGTGTCGGCCCACGCCACGACCACTGGCTGCAGCTGCGCCCCGGCGAGAGCCTGGAGTGCCATGGCTGCCACGATCCGGCCAGCCCTGTGCCCCATGCCCGTCAGGATGCCCTGCCAGCAGCGCTCAACTCCGGCGCACTAGGCGATGGCCTGCCGTTTCCCAACAGCGACCCGGCGATCTGGGCCAATCAGGGCGAGACCATGGCCCAGGCACGGGGCCGGATCAGCTGCCAGAGCGACTGCGCCGCCATCACCCCCAGCGTCGATCTGCAATTCGAGGACCATTGGACCGACCCCGCAGTGCAGCCAAAAGACCCCGTCTTCAGCTACCGCTACACTGATCTAACCAGCCCGGCCCCGGCCAGCAAGGCCTGCCAGCAGCGCTGGTCTCGCCTCTGCCGCAGCGTGATCCACTATGAGACGCATATCCATCCGCTTTGGAGCCTGCCCCGCCAGCGGCTCGACGCTCAGGGACAGCTCATCGAAGACCAGACCTGCAGCCGCTGCCACGCCACCACCGACGACAACAGTGCACTGCAACTGCCCGCCGCCCAGCTCGACCTGAGCGACGGCCCCTCGGATGCCGAGCCGGATCACTTCAAGGCCTACCGGGAGCTGCTGTTCCCCGACAACGCCCAGGAGATCCGCGACGGGCTGCTGCAGGACCAGCAGCTAGCGGCCACCGACGAGCTCGGCAACCCTCTGTTCGAGACCGATGGTGAGGGCAACCCGATCCTCGACGAGGCAGGCCAGCCGATCCCGCTACTGGTGTCGGTAGCCGCCCCCGGCCCTTCGATGCGCGCCGGCTCCGCCCTGGGCAGCTATTTTTTTGACAGGTTCGCCGCTGGCGGCTCCCACGCCGATTATCTGAGCCCAGCCGAGCTACGACTGCTGTCGGAGTGGCTCGACATCGGCGCCCAGTACTGGAACAACCCGTTCGACATCCCGCGCGATGAGTGAGTCGATGCCCTCTCACCGCTGCAATCGCTCACTACTCTGGCTGCTGCTGTGGCTGCTCTGTCTGCCAGCAGCGGCTGAGCAGCAGTATCGCCAAGTAGAGATCAGTGCGCCGTTTATCGAACTGCAGACCGGCCCGGGACGCGCCTTCCCCGCTTTCCATGCTGTGGCGCGGGGCGAACGGGTGGAGATCCTGATGCGCCGCACCGACTGGTTCAAGCTGCGCACCCGCAAAGGAGTGGAGGGCTGGGTCCATTTGCAGCAGCTCAGTGGCAACCTGGACAGCCTGGGTGAGCCACTGCACCTGGATACGCTGCGTCTAGCCGACTTCCGTCAGCGCCGCTGGGAGGCTGGGCTGCTCGGTGGTTATCTGGAGGGTGCGGCACTGCTCAGCGGCTATGGCGGCTTCGCCTTCTCACCGAACCTGTCGGCAGAACTGTCGCTCTCCCACGCCCTCGGCGACTTCTCCAGTCAGCTGATGGCGGACATCAACCTGCTCGCCCAACCCTTTCCGGAGTGGCCAGTCTCGCCTTTCTTCACCATAGGCACCGGCCTGATCCACACCCGCCCACACAGCACCTTGGTGCAGAGCGAGGATCGCACCGATCAGACCGCCAACGTCGGTCTGGGCGCGAAGTTCTATCTAGGACGCCGCTTCATGCTGCGCGGCGAATACAAACACCGACTGGTATTCACCAGCCGTGACGACAACGAGGAGTACTCGGAATGGAAATTAGGCGTCGCTTTCTTCTTCTGATCACCGGGCTGCTCTGCTGGCAACCTGTGAGCCTGCTGGGCGCGGAGCCGATAATCGAGCCCGATCTGCCGCGCCGCGAAATCGTCGAGCCGGCCATCGACACCGAAGACTTCGAGATCGGCCTGTTCGCCGGCGCCCTCAGCATCGAGGACTTCGGCACCAACCCAGTCTATGGAGTGCGCCTCAACTACCACCTCACTGAGGACTTCTTCCTCGAGGCAGGCCTCGCCAGCTCACGGGCTAGCAAAACCAGCTACGAGCTGCTCAGCGGCGGCGCCCAACTGCTCACCAACAGCGAGCGCAACTTCACCTACTATAACCTTTCAGTGGGCTACAACCTGCTGCCTGGGGAGGTCTTCATCGGTCGTGACCGGGCCTTCAACAGCCAGCTCTATCTGATCGGCGGGGCCGGCAGCACCACCTTCGCCGGCGACGACCACTTCAGCATCAACCTCGGCCTCGGCTACCGGCTGCTGCTCAGCGACAGCTTCGCACTACATCTTGACCTGCGTGACCAGCTGTTCAGCAGCGATCTGTTGGGGGAGGAGAAGACCACCCACAACATCGAGCTGAGCGGCGGGCTGAGCATCTTCTTTTAGAGAGTTATCACCATGAAACAACCCAACAGAATCTCCCATCAGCTGATACTGCTGGCCCTGCTGCTGTTTATCAGCCCGGTGCGGGCGGCTCAACCGACCCCCGACTTCACCCTGAAGCGCCTCAGCGGCGAGAACCTGCGCCTTAGCGAACTGCGCGGCGAGGTGGTGATGATCAACTTCTGGGCCAGCTGGTGCGGCCCTTGCCGGCAGGAGATGCCACTGCTGGAGGCGCTCTATCAGCGCTACCGGCCCCTCGGTTTCACCCTGCTCGGGGTCAATGTCGAACAGGAGAGCACCAAGGCACGCAAGCTGGCGAAGGAGCTGGGAGTGAGCTTTCCGATCCTGTTCGACAGTGACAACCAGGTCAGCAAAAACTATGAGGTGGCGGCGATGCCCACCACCCTGCTAATCGATCGGGACGGCAATCAGCGCTTCATTCACCAAGGCTATCAGCCCGGTTACGAAGAGGCCTATCAGGAGCAGATCCGGCTGCTGGTGGGGGAGTAGGCGATGCGAACGATGATTCTGTCGACCCTGGCACTAGCGCTGCTGGCAGGCTGCACGGTGGAACCCTGGGTCAAACCCTACGAACGGGCCAGGCTGGCCGACCCGATTATGCAGTTCAGCCGCAACCCGGTGGCCAACAATTATATGCAGCATGTCTATCAGGCGCGCGAGGCGGCGCGCGGGGCCGAGGGCGGCCAGGGAGGCGGTTGTGGCTGTAATTGAGCGAATTCTATTTGGCACCACCCTGACGATGAGCCTGCCGCTGCTGGCGGCACAGCTACCGGAGGAGCGGGCGGATGCCATGTACCACCGCTACGACGGTGGCGGAGTGACGATCAGCGGTCCATCGATCCTGGCGCGCAAGCAGTTCGGCGAAAGCATTTCCGTCTCCGCCAACTACTATGTGGACGCCATCTCCAGCGCCTCCATCGATGTGGTGACCAGCGCTAGCCCCTACAGCGAGGAGCGTACCGAGACCAGCGCCTCGATCGACTATCTGCACGGCAACTCACTGATGAACCTCGGCTATACCAACAGCGAGGAGAGCGACTACAGCGCCGACACCTTCCACTTCAGCATCAGTCAGGAGATGTTCGGCGATCTCACCAACGTCACCCTCGGTTACAGCCGAGGCAGCGACCAGGTGCGGCGCAACGGCGACCCCGGCTTCAGCGAGGATATCACCCGCAACAGCTTCACCCTGGGGCTGAGTCAGGTGGTCTCGGCCAACACCCTGTTCGCCCTCACCTGGGAGACCATCGCCGACCAGGGCTATCTCAACAACCCCTACCGCTCGGTACGCTACCTCGACCCGGCCAACCCGCAGGGCTACAGCTACGAGCCCGAGATCTATCCCAACACCCGCACCAGCAACGCACTGGCGGCACGACTGCGCTACCATCTGCCCTACCGGGCGGCGCTCTCCGGGGAGTACCGCTTCTTTACCGACACCTGGGGCATCAACGCCCACAACGCCGAGCTGGGCTATACCCAGCCAATCCAGGACCGTTGGACCTTCGACCTCAGCTATCGCTACTACACTCAGAGCGCGGCGGATTTCTACAGCGACCTGTTTCCGCTCGCCCAAGCGCAGAACTACATGGCACGGGACAAGGAGCTGAGCAGCTTCAGCAGCCACTCGGTGGGACTGGGGGTGAGTTACAAACTGCTTCGTGACGACTGGAAGCTGGTCGACAGCGCCACTCTCAACTTCTCCTACAACTTCCTCTTCTTCGACTATCAGGACTTCCGTGACCTCAGCCAACCGGGGCCGGTGGGCGAAGAGCCGCTCTACGACTTCTCCGCCAATGTGCTGCGACTCTACCTCTCGATCTGGTATTGATATGACAAATCAGCACAGGAACGCTACCGGCTGCGCTTTCTAACACAATCCCGGGAAGGAGCTCACTCCTCCCCGAATCCCATCAGAAACTCGATGCGCTGAGTCATGCGGGCGATCTGTGGCCAGTCGTGGGAGACGATATCCTGGGAGTGGGCCAGATTGTTGCGCAACGACTCCAGATCTCTGAGGGCCTTTTTTGCCACCCGCCTCGAATCGAAGCCCATCCAGGCCAGCTGCACCTCATCCTTGATCAGGATCTGTGCCTTGTCAGAGAACTGCAGGCAATCGATCAGACGAGAGATCTGGCCGCGCCGCTGCCGCTCCTGCTGCATCTCTCTGGCCTTGTCGAGACGGCCATCGTTGAGCTGTGACTGCCACGACTCATCCGGGTAGCTCTCTTCGATGCGCTTCACCAGGTTGATCTCGATGATGGTGATCATGCCGAACAGCCACATGCGCACGATCGGTTTCTGGATATGCTCACGGATGATGATGCCCGAGGTACCGCCGATGATATTTACGAAACAGGAGGCGTGGCGGGTCAGCACATAGATCACGTCCGAGAGTGGCGCATCACCCCGCACCAGCTGTCCCCGCGAAAAACTGCGGCGGTAGTCACCGCAGTAACCACGCTGCAGGTCATCCCGCAGGATATACCCCTCTACCACCCCATCTTCGCGCAGGCCGGCGACCGACCATCCCTTCGAAAGCATGATCTCGTGGGCCTTGATCGCCGAGGTATCGCTGTCGAAAGAACCGAGCGGCTCGGCAATGTCACTGGCGCTGAAAGACTCGGTGAAGAGGCGAAGCGCCCGCCACTGGTCAAAACTAGCATTCTGAGTGTGACGCGCAAACATCTCAGACTCATGGCGAGACGCCTCCTTCTCCGCGCCAAGCCGTTCCCGGCAACGGTTCCATACCTTGTGGGCGCGTTTCAACAGGGTCTCATTACTCTCCTGCAGAACTCGCAGCAGCGCCTCCATCTCAGCCAGATAGACCCGGGCAAAACGCGGGTCATGCCGACAAATATCGCGGCAGTTGTCGATCAGGTCGGCCAGTTTGACTGTCTTCGCCGACACCGAGGCACGCGCGATATGTTCCCGATCTAGAGCCTTGCGCAGCGCCCGGTTGCCGTCACCGGGGCGGCTCACATCGGTCAGCTCATCCACCAGTTGCGCCACCCCGGCACCAAACTCACGTTCGATATCACGATGCGTGGCGGGTGTATCCTCCACCGTATCGTGCAACCAGGCGGCCGCGATCATCTGCGGATCATCGCTGACCTCTTCCACCAATTCAGCAACCCGTTTCAGGTGCTCGTCATAGGGCTGGTTGGAATATTTGCGGCGTTGATCGATGCGCGCATGGGCCTGAGTGGCATAGGCTCGGGCCTTTTCGACAAAGTCATTCATTAGGGAGCCTCTGATCAAGTCATAAACTCGTATCTTGCGCCTAGAGTATCCAA
>NZ_AFOC01000112.1:0-9453 GCF_000224455.1 endosymbiont of Riftia pachyptila (vent Ph05) | reverse complement strand
GAGAGAGGGCAACTGTGGGGATGCGCCCTGCAACCACCCGCCTCTCCCCGACTAGGCGGGTAATAGGTTATCTTTAACCATGCCCGCCGCCAAGCACGGGAGTCGGCATATGAAACATTCGTTCTGGAGCATTCTTTTCAACACAGTGCTCGTGATCTGCCACGTACTCACGGGACTCTTTTTTCTCTACACCCTAGAAGACCGTCACCACCACGTAGGACTTTTGGTAACTGCACTCTATAGCTGCATGCTGTTCGCCCTCTGGTGGGAACTTAGGGGCAAAAACCTCCCACCGAAAGTCACCGCCGACCGCCTAGCCAGAGCGACACTGAATGTGAAAGCACGGCGCTCGACACCCCAGCCTGTCTATCTGGAGAAGGACGAACCAGCCTCACCCGCCCCCATCCAAACCACACATCACACTCCCCAACCCTCCATCCTTATGAGCCTGGCGTGGGCGTTCTTTCTTGGCTGGTCGATTGGAGGTAATAATGAGAAGGATGGTACTTAAGAAAGTCTGAGCGAATCCCCAATTCGCCAGTCCCCCCGTTAGCCGACAAAAATCCAAGTTTGAACCACAGAACAAGGACGTAGAGAGACATGAAGGAGACCAGCCCAAACGCTTTTGGAAAACTCCAGCGGAATGAAGAAGGCATCATTTCCGCGTGGCATACGCTAACAGACCACCAAACAGACGTTGCTGCCTGTTTCGAACATCTCTGTCGATGTCACAACATTCGGCGTGCTTTGGAGACAACTGCAGAGCAAAAACTGCAACCGCGAGATATCTCCCGTCTCTCAGCACTGGTCTTTCTGCACGATCTCGGTAAAGCCAACAGCGGCTTTCAAGCTAAGCGCTGGACGCGAGACAAGTTGCCCCAGGAGTGGCCTCTGCCGGCGGGACATGGCATTGAGGCGAGCAAGATTTTTAGTGCGGATGTACCTACATCGCTCGCCGAAAGGCTACCGATTGAAGCGATGGACAGTTGGGGTGAAGCTGTTCTTTCATTACTGATTGCCAGCATCAGCCACCACGGGCGACCCATCGACTTCGAAAGCACTTCAAACTGGAACCCTGCAATCTGGAAGCCGGTAACTGATTGCAACGGCAACATCATTTACGATCCCGAATCAGTGCTACAGCAAATCGGTGAGCTCATGGTTGCGCTCTATCCCAATGCCTTCGAGCCCGCCGGAAACGACTTACCGGATACCCCGGCCTTTGGCCATCTCTTTGCGGGGTTAGTGCAACTGGCCGACTGGATAAGTTCCGACACCGACTTCTTCCCCTACGCAAAAGAGAATGAGCAGCGTACCGAGACAGCGCCACGCTATGCCGCCGCTGCCATCACCGCCCTCGGGCTGGACACGGAAAACTGGCGCGATCAGATCAATGCCCTATCACCTGAGTTTGCACATGTCTTCCAGGTACCATCACCCTACCCCATTCAGAAGGCAATGGATGACCCAGACCTAGGGCCACTGGTGATTCTGGAATCAGAGACAGGCAGCGGCAAAACCGAGGCCGCCATCTGGCGCTACCTGCACCTGTTTCGCACTGGGCAGGTAGACAGTCTCTATTTCGCCCTTCCCACTCGAGTCTCTGCCACTCAAGCCTATCAGCGTATCAAAAGTGCAATTAATCGCATCTGGTCCACAGATGCTCCTGTTACAGTGCGCGCCTTGCCGGGCTATGCCAGCGCAGATGGGCAGGACATTAAAATCTTGCCAGACTTCAAAGTGCAGTGGCCTGATGACCCCGGTGATGTAGAGGCCCAGCGCCGCTGGGCCGCAGAATCACCCAAACGCTTCCTAGCTGCACCGATTGCCGTCGGCACCATCGATCAGGCACTGCTCGGGGCACTGCAAGTACGCCACGCTCATCTCCGCCATGCTCTACTGTCGCGTAGCTTGCTGGTGGTGGACGAAGTACATGCCTCCGATCCCTACATGACGGCATTGTTGGAACGCCTACTCAAGGCCCATCTAGATTGTGGCGGGCACGCACTGTTGCTCTCCGCTACCCTGGGCTCCAGCGCCCGTGATCGCTATCTGGCGCTGGCGCCACAGAGGGAAAAGCCCGCCGCTACCACAACGAATTATGACAGTGCCTGCACCATACACTATCCGGCCATATCCGATTTCTCAGACATCCGGCCCATTGCATCCGCCGCACCTGAAAAGACCATTTCATGGACCTTACATGACTGCATGGATGATCCCGAGCAGATTGCCAGGATGGCGCTAGATGCAGCAGGTGAAGGCGCAAAAGTCCTGGTGATCCGCAACACAGTACCGGCTGCCATAGCGGTGCTGCGGGCGCTGGAAGAGAGCAATCCTGATCCTGCCTGGCTGTTCAACGTTAATGGTATCAACACACTGCACCACAGTCGTTTTAGCCGCCAGGATCGCCCTATTCTGGACAAAGCAATCCAGGAGCAGCTCGGCAAAACAGGAAAACCTGGTCCACGCATCGTGGTCGGCACTCAGACGCTTGAACAGAGCCTGGATCTGGATGCCGACCTACTGATCACCGATCTATGCCCAATGGACGTGCTGCTGCAACGGGTAGGCCGCCTGCACCGCCACCATCGATCACAAAATGAACGCCCGGAGAGATTCCAAACGGCTCAGGCATGGGTGCTAACACCACCCGGCCACAATCTCACACCGATGCTGAAGAGATCCAGGCATGGGCTGGGGCGATTTCGAAATGGCGGTGGGATCTATGATGACCTGCGAATCATCGAGGCCACACGCCGTCTTATCGACAAACATCTGGTAGTCAACATTCCCGAAAAGAACCGCTACCTGGTTGAAACCGCAACCCATTCGGAGCAGCTGACTGCGATCCAGGATGAACTCGGCGAGCCCTGGCAAACACTTGCACAGCAGGTCGAAGGTGATACTGGGGCGCAGAACGTGATTGCGCGCCTCCATGCTCTGAACTTCAATGAGGTTTTCGGGGAACGTAAAGACAATCTCTTTCCCAATGACGTCAAGATCGGCGCCCGACTGGGAGCGGAAGACAGACTTTTGCAGTTTGATCCAGCGCTGCCAGGCCCATTCGGCGCCCCCCTGAAGCAGTTGCCGGTGAGACACTTTCTCGTTCCAGATGGACTGGATCTCGATGCGCAACCCAATCAAATCGTTCAACAAGATGGACTGATCGAATTTACCCTAGGTACCACCCGCTACCGGTATGGCCGTCTCGGATTGGAACGGCTAACGGATGATTGACCCTGCCTTAATCAACATGGAGATGTTCGATGACCTGCCGCTACTCCTTACTCAATGAACCGTTGATCCGCACCCGGCTTGCCGCGGACGGCAGCCCGGCCCGCTATACCCTGCCGGGACTCTTCGTCGCCCTGGCCGGCGATACAATACGCGACTTCCCCGCCCTGCGCCCCCACCAACGCCACCCCTGGCACGCCTTTCTGGTTCAGCTTGCCGCTATGGCGTTGCATAAAGCGGGGCAGTCACAGCCGTTTGCCAGTGAGGCGGATTGGAAAGCGGCGCTGCTAGCGCTGACACCAGACTACCCGGATGGCGAAGCTTGGTGCCTGATAGCACCACATAACAAACCTGCATTTATGCAAGCACCAGTGCCAGACGGAAATATCAGCGAATGGGGCAATACGACTCCCACATCAACACCGGACCTTCTGGACATCCTGGTAACGTCTAAGAACCACGACCTAAAACAGGAACGTATTCGCACTGCCTATCCCGATGATTGGCTTTTTGCCCTAATCAGCCTGCAAACCGCAGCCCCATTTCCAGGCCGCGGTAACTACGGCGTTGCTCGCATGAACGGCGGATCGTCCAGCAGGCCCGGTCTTGGCATCGACCCACCAGGTGGTCCTGGACGCCGCTGGTGGCGGGATGTTCGCATAGCCCTCGCTGAACGTATCACTATGGCAGATGATTTCGGATATGCAGCGGAGGAAGGTGTCAGTTTACTATGGCTGGCACCATGGGATGGCAAAAGCGCCTACTCCTTTACTGCCCTCGACCCATTCTTCATCGAAATCAGCAGACGTATCCGGCTCGTAGCAGATGACGAACTAATCAAGGCACTTAGAACAACAAGCACCGGGCCACGTATCGCCAAGGAAGAGTCAAAAAGCCGCAAGGGAAACACTGGTGACCTGTGGACACCGATAGAGATTGCAGCGGGTAAATCCTTGGGTGTCTCTGGTACAGGCTTTCATTATAAGCGCATGGTCGAACTGCTTTTCGGTCCCAACTATAAAAAACCACCAGCTCAAATTATTGCCCAAGGAGATGATACCGAAGGCCTGACAGTCATTGCTCGTGCCATCGCAGGTGGGCAAAGTACCACTGATGGCTATCACGAGCGGCGTATCCCAATATCCCCAAAGGTACGTCAACGATTAATGGTGCGAGATACCGACGAACTCGCTGCAACCGCAACACAGCGGGTGCAGGATATCGCCAAAATGCGTGGACTGCTGTGGACCGCGACGGCAACCTTGTTTGACAACGGAGCAGCAAAAGATAAGTTCTCCGATAGCGCGAAAGATAAGGCGAACATATTTTCCAAGCCCTTCGAGCAAGCCGAGGACGCCCGTTTCTTCGACGAACTAAACGCAGAGATTGAGTCTGACGATCCAGATAAAGTCCGCCTGGGCTGGCACCTTTCCATGGCCGAGCGCGCCGAAACCGTCCTGAGAAATGCTTTCCAT
Organism: endosymbiont of Riftia pachyptila (vent Ph05); assembly: GCF_000224455.1. Lineage (NCBI taxonomy): Bacteria > Pseudomonadati > Pseudomonadota > Gammaproteobacteria > endosymbiont of Riftia pachyptila. Next base: position 4,741 of record NZ_AFOC01000112.1, on the reverse strand, counting down.
GCCGGCCCTCGCAGTAGTGAGCAGCGCTACCGCGCCCGCGCTGCGGCCTTATCTCGATTCCATGGAGGACTGCGCAGTGGAAATGTATTACCCAGCCTCACCCAGCACTACCGTGAACAATAAGCCAGCAAGGAGAATATCCATGACCACGCATGATGCAGAACCGCGTGAACAGACGCCCAAACAAGAGGGGAAACCAACAAACCCCATTACCCGGCTGGCCCGGATCATCGGCCAAGCCGCAAGATTCTCTGGCGATGCGCATGGGCTCGATAACGGTGAGCGTGCAGCGCTGGCACGCCTCGACCCGGATGGCGACCTGCGCCCACATCAGATTGCCGCTCTGACCCGAGCCCTGATCTATGCCGGGCTGGAACCCGAAGGCTGGCGACCGGAAACCTGGCGCCGCTGGGCCTTGATTGCCCACGGCATGGCGCTTGCCGGACACGATGGCAACCAAAGCCTGGGACAGCAACTTTCCACAGCGAAAGTTGCGGAGTCGCGGGTAAACCGGCTGCTAACTGCCAGAGGCGATGCCTTCCGCCAATTACTCCCCCGTCTATTGCGCCTGCTTGCATCTAAGGAAGTCGCAGCCAACTGGTATGAATTCGGCAGGCTAATACTTCAGGAAGGCAAAGACGAACAGAAAGCGGAAGAAATCCGCATGAAGATCGCCAGTCACTACTTTTCGGCCGAAGCGAAGGCCAACAAACCAGAAACCGCTTGAACAACAATTTGAGGGACCAACATGAATGCAGAACCCCGTTTTATCCAGATCCACACCCTGCACACCTACCCAGCAGCACTGCTCAACCGGGATGACGCCGGCCTGGCCAAGCGCCTGCCACTGGGCAACGCCGTACGTACCCGCATATCTTCCCAGTGTTTGAAGCGCCACTGGCGCATGACCGATGACCGGTTCGCATTGTCGGCACTCGACATACCCATGGCGATACGATCCAGGAGCACCTTGGACGAAATTCGCAAACGTATCATCAAGAACGGAGTTGCAGATGATCTGGCCCAAGCAGCTGCTGAGGCGCTGCGCGAAGGAAAGTTGCTGGATAACGGCGGTAAAACGAAAAAGGGCGAGGAGGCCCTGAAAACCGGGCAGGCCGTGCTGATGGGTACGGCCGAGATCAACTATCTGGTCAAGCGTTGCACGGAACTGGCAGAAGCGGATGAGAACGAAGAGACCCTCAAGAAAGCGGTACTCGCAATGCTGAAGGGTGAAAAGAAAAACATCGCCGCCCTCAAGCACGGTAGCGGCCTCGAATCCGCCCTGTTCGGCCGCATGGTCACCTCCGACGTATTGGCCAGTCGCGATGCATCCATCTATGTCTCCCACGCCTTCACCGTACACGAGGCCCAGGTAGAAAACGACTACTTCACCGTAGTTGATGACCTATTGCGAGAGACTGGAGAACTCGGATCAGCCGGTATCTTCGACACTGAACTCGCTTCCGGTCTCTATTACGGCTATGTGGTAGTCGATGTACGCCAACTAGTGGAGAACTTGGAAGGTATCAATGCCAAGGACTGCTTCACCGAATCCACACCAGCCGAGCGCCGCGAGCTGAGCGCACAGGTTGTGCAGCACCTGCTGCACCTGATCGCCACCGTCAGCCCTGGCGCCAAACGCGGCTCCACCGCACCTTTCGACTGGGCCAAGTTCATGCTGGTGGAAGCCGGAGACTGGCAACCGTGCAGTCTTGCCGGGGCTTTCCATGACGCGCTCTCCCTGACAGACAGTGGTGCGGGCACAATCAGGGAGGGGGCAGTCCAGCGAATGGATCGGGAAATCGCAGCCATGGACGAGGCCTATGGGTCAAACTTGGCTCGCCGCTTTCTGTCACTCGACCCGGTAACGATTTCCGGAGCGGAACGCACCAACCTGGCTGGACTGGGCGAGTGGGCCTCTGAAATTATCCGGCAGGGGGCTTGCTGAAATGCCGCGACATCTATTGCTACGGCTGGAGGCACCCATGGTGGCCTTTGGCGGAGAGACCATCGACAATTATGGGGTGATCCGAGATTTCCCCGCCTTGTCGATGGTGACAGGACTGCTGGCAAATGCACTGGGTTGGCGCCGCGAGGACGCTGATCTGCATAATCGACTGCAGAATCGTCTGGTACTCGGGGCAAGGCGTGAATCCATCGGTAATCGGTTGAGGGATTACCAGACCGCACTGTTGTTTGAGAACGATCAGGTTTGGACAACAGTGGGAGTACCAGAAGGCCGGGCCAAAAGTCCGAGTTATTCCAAACTAGCCGACGGACGCAAGGCACTGACATTGCAGCGCTACCGCGACTATCACGCCAACCTCTCCACCCTCATCGCCCTGCGCCTCGAACCCGCCGACGAGGCACCTACTTTGGGCGACCTGGCCCATGCCCTCGATCACCCGGCCCGTCCCCTCTTTATCGGGCGTAAACCCTGCCTTCCCAGCCGAAGAATCTTTGCCGGATGGCAGGATGGACGCAACATCTTGCAAGTCCTTCAAAGCACTGCTTGTCTTGATTCTAGTGCTGGAAACTTGCAAATGCAGTGGCCCGACGGAGAAGGAGAACTGCAGGGCGACCGCAAGCTCGATTTATGTGACGAACGCAACTGGACCAGTGGTGTGCACGGCGGTTGGCGACCAGTACGTAAAGGAACCTTTAAGCCGGGCGAGGTACAGATATGAGTCTTCAAGTGATGCAGTGTCATCCCGACCCCATAGCATTGGCAGCATGGGCCACCCGCCAGGGGCTGCTCTCGCCTGATGGTGACTACGGCTACGCCTTGCATGCACTACTCAGAGCAGCTTTTGGCAAACAAGCCCCAAAACCATTTCGTTATCTGGGCGGGCGACAGGGGCTACTAGCCTATACCGACAGCACGGCCGAAACTCTTCAGGAAAGTACCAGCTTGGCTACACCGGATGTAGCGAGGGCATTGGGACTGGAGAGTCTGGACACTCGCAAGTTTCCTTCCGCATGGCGGGAGGGACAACGGCTAGGCTTTGAAGTCCGTATCCGTCCGGTGGTCCGGACCAGGGATGGCCGTGAACGGGATGCCTATCTGCATGCTGTGGAGCCAACCGAGCCGGACAGCGGCCCAAGACGGGAAGCGGTCTACGCCGATTGGCTGACGAAACAGCTTGGAGCAGATGGTGCCGCCCAGCTACTCAATGGGCGTATGGATGCCTTTCGTCTGTGCCGCGTCATACGCCGCGCCCATGACGGCAACAATGGCAAACGAAAAACAAAAAGCTTCAATGGGCCGGATGCGCTGTTCAAGGGCGAACTGGCAGTAACCGATGGTGAAGCCTTCAGTCATCTGGTAACACGCGGTATCGGGCGGCATCGCACCTTCGGTTTCGGCATGCTTCTGCTCAAGCCAGCCAACTCATGCTAAAGGGACGGTTGGGGCTCGAAACAGCCCGCATCCCCCACGCAGACCGACACGGCCTGATCTGGCTGGAACGTGGAGAACTCTGTGTCATAGATGGTTGCCTGAACTTCTTGACCGGCAAGGATTCACTGACGCCCAACAGCATTCAGGTACCCCACCAGGCCGTGTCGATGATTCTGCTTGGCCCCGGTAGTACCGTGACGCACGACGCCCTGCGCCTGTTGGCGCGCCACGGCACATTGATGGCCGCAGTAGGGAAGGATGGAGTGCGTTCCTATACCGCAATGCCGCTATTGCCAGACCGCTCCGATATCGCCCGGCGACAGGCCGAATTGTGGGGCAGTCCGCGGCGCCGCATCAGCGTCGCACGTCACATGTATGCCCTGCGTCTTGGCGAGGTACTGCCACACCGTGACCTGGATACCCTGCGCGGCATCGAGGGCGCTCGTGTCAAAGCTACCTACCGATTGATGGCGGAGAGATACGGTATCGAATGGAAAGGCCGGCGATATGATCGAAGCAATCCCAGTGCTGCCGACATACCCAATCAGGCGATAAATCATGCCGCCACCGCAGTGCAGGCAGCAGCAGCCATCGCCGTCCAGTCAGTCGCCGCAATTCCCCAGCTTGGCTTCATCCACGAAGATTCTGGACAGTCATTCGTGCTCGACATCGCCGATCTGTTCCGAGACTCGGTGACCTTACAAATAGCCTTTGCTGCAGCCAAGAAATCAGAGGCAGACAGCCAGACCATCGACCGCCTGGTACGGCGTGAAGCGGCCACTGTGTTTCGAAAACAGCGCGTGATCCCATCGATGATTGACAGCATAAAAAAAGTCATACGCATGGAGGAATAAGATGCCACTGGTCGTAATCGTCACCCGTGATGTAAAAGATCGGTTTCGTGGCTTTCTAGCTTCAGTGATGCTCGAAGTGGCACCAACTGTCTACATCTCACCCCGGATGAATCAAGGCGTGCGTTCGCGCACCTGGAAGGTATTATCCGATTGGCACAACACCGAACCACGAGGCAGCGTAGTCATGGTCTGGCGTGATGCAAACGAAACTGGAGGAGTCGGCATCGCCACACTGGGCTCACCGCCACGTGAACTCATAGAGATTGACGGGCTATGGTTGGCGCGTCGAAAGACGTGAAATGCTCTTTTACAATTTGGGTATGATTTAGTGTTTTCTCTTGTAGAGCATAGGTTTATCTACAAGAGGTTCCCCCGCACCCGCGGGGATAGGCCCTCACCTAGCCATTTATGCTCATAGGCAGCCTTGGTTCCCCCGCACCCGCGGGGATAGGCCCGCAAGGCTTTGCCGGAGGTCTGTCTGTCCTCG
>NZ_AFOC01000113.1:0-9428 GCF_000224455.1 endosymbiont of Riftia pachyptila (vent Ph05) | reverse complement strand
TCGAAACGATTCTGCACGGCACCGAAGGTTGCTCGATTCTGAGCCACTGATGTGATGTCGTTTTCGATACCGGTGGATGCGGTGCTCAACTCTGCCGATGCGGCGGAGGCACTACTGACATTGATGGTGCCAGTAGCGGTCAGGCTTGAAGCGTAGGCATTCAGGCTGGTCAGGTCGATAGTTTTGACGCTCACCTGGTGACTGGCCTTGCCATCCTGACCCACCTGGAAGCTCATGCTGGCAGTGGCGGACAACAGGGAAGTACCATTGAACTCGGTGGTCTGCACGATACGGGAGATCTCCTGAGTCAGCTGATCCACCTCCTTCTGCAGGCCGGTGCGATCTTCAACGGTAGCGTTGGATGACTGCACCGCAATCTCACGAATCCGCTGCAGGTTGTTGGCGATCTGACCGAGGGCACCTTCCGCAGTCTGACCAAGTGAGATGCCGTCTGCCGCGTTACGTGTGGCCTGATTCAGACCGCGGATATCCGCAGTCATCTTTTCAATCTGATAGAGACCCGCCGCGTCGTCTTTCGCGCTGTTGACGCGCAGACCGGAAGATAACCGCTGCAGGGATTTGGCTAGATCGTTCTGTGTGGAAGAGAGGTTACGCTGGGCGTTCAGCGACATTACGTTTGTATTGACTACGAGTGCCATAACTTTTCTCCTAATCACCCGGCGATGCTGTACATCAAGCCTGGGCATCGGGTTTGCATTTAGCAGATATACCTTCAAGAGTGATGGTATTTACCGCTTCCGGCCTCTGTAACGGCAGCCTGCCAGGGATCTTTAACCCCTCCCCTTATAAAAAGACAGCTCTGCACTCACTGATAACGATTTGTTTTTAATGAATAATCAAACATTCCATGAGAAAGGCAAAAAATGGAACCCAGGAACACCATTCCCCTCATGGTTCAGCTAAAACTCTCTAACTACCCCGCCGGCTTCAGCAGTTAGCGCAACACCTCATCAGAGAACAGCGCCTGCATCCACTCCTCCAGGTGATCTTCCAACATATGATTCTCCCGCACCCAGGCCCGCATCCGGTCGCCCTCGTCAGCCAGAGCATCCGGCTCGTGGATACGTTCGCGAATCGCCTTCTCCCAGGCTCCCGGCTTATTGGGTAGACAGGTTGCCGGACTATTGCGATAGGGCTCCACATCAGAACAGATTACCGGCCAACCAAGGGCCCCATACTCAAGCAGCCGCAGGTTGCTCTTGCCCTCATTGAATTTATTGTGCTCCAGCGGAGCAATCGCCAGATCCAGATTCAGGCTGGCGAGCTTCTGCGGATAGTCGACGAATGGCACCCCGTCGTGGTACTCATCCACCAGCGGCCGCAGCGGAGTCGGGCACATTCCCATAAAGACCCATTCCACCTCGTCCTGCAACGCCTCCATTACCGGCCGGATCAGCTCCAGATCCCCCCGGTGCTGGGCGGCACCGGCCCACCCTACCCGTGGCTTTTTACCCTGGCCACGCTTCGACTCCAGACTGCCCCAGCGCTGCGTCTCCAACCGGTTCGGCATCACCCAAATATCCTCGATAAAGTCCTGATAGACTTCCCTCAACGGCTCGGTGGTGACGATCAGCCGATGACAGTGCTTCAGCGCCCGCCGCACCCGCTTCCGCATATCGCTGGGCAAACGGTTCTTCTGCCCGCCCTTCTGCGGCAGGTGAAACAGGTTGTCATCGAGACTAAAGACCAGAAAGGTATCGGTGTACTTCCGGTAGAGATCCAACCAGCGGATCATCAGATCGTTGATGCCGTGCAGCACAAACAGGCTGTCCGGCGCAGCGCGGGCCATCTCAGGCAGGCTCGGCACCCGGGTGCGTTCCCGCCCCTCAGAATTGGGCAGTAGCGAAATCTGCGCCAGCGCCGCCTGCTCCAGCGCCCGCAACGGCGCTCGCACCCGATACTCACCGCCACCACCGGAGTTGACCGGATAGGCCCAGACCCTGGGCCTGGGGTGAAATGCCGCTTCCCAGGTCACATCCATCTCGGTCTCGGGCTGGACCTCTTTGTGCAGCAGGCTCAGATTGGGGTTGAAGGCCGGATCATTGGCCAGCGCCGGCAGGTGGCGCGACACCAGCGCCTCCTGGCTGCGCGCCACCATCTTGACAAAGCTATTGTCGGCATAGCTGTGGATCGTCTGCCGTCCAAAGTGCACCAGACTGGCAAACGGCGTCCAGATCACCTTGTAACCGGCCGCCTTCACCTTCAGACAGAGGTCCACATCGCTGTAACGCACGCCAAAGTGCTGCTCATCCAGGCCGCCCACCTGATCGAACAGCTCATGCCGGATCAGCAGACAAGAACCACTCACCGCCGAGTACTCCTGGGCCACCTGCAGCCGCCCCATGTAGCCATCTTCATGCATCGAGATGCCGACGAAGGGTGAGCCGGCATCTCCGCCCATGCCGAGCACCAGCCCGGCGCTCTCGATCCGCTCACTGGTGTAGATCAGGCGCGGCCCGACCACCCCAACCTGCGGTCGCAGCGCCTGCGCCAGCAGCCGCTCCAGCCAGTTGCTGAGCACTACCATGGTGTCGCTATCAAGGAACAACAGGTAATCTCCCTGGGCCTGCTGCGCCGCCCGGTTGCAGATCGCTGAGTAGTTGAAGGGGGCATCGTCGTGCAGCAGCCGCACCCGAGAATCATTTCGCTCCAGCTGCCGGACAAACTCCAGCAGGCTCGGCTCACGGCTGCCGTTGTCTACCAGCAGCAGCTCGAAGTTGGCATAGCTGCTCGTCTCCAGCAGAGTATTGATCGCCGGTTTGGTGATCCCCTCCAAGTCGCGGAACGGCAGAATGATCGAGACCAGCGGCTCGCTCAGCAGCGGATAGTCGACAAAAAAGGTGCCGAAGCTGATGCCATTCTGCACCTTGGCATCGATATCACAGCGTTGCAGATGTGCCAGCAGCACCTGACAACGCGCCTCCACCACCGCCGCCTCATCCCGTGCCAGCTGGTAGCGATCCTGACGGTGCAGCAGCACCTTGGGGATATGCAGCAGGGTCTCTGCGTCCGCCCGCTCCGCCAGCTTCAGCGCCAGATCGTACTGCGCCACGCCCGGCTCCACGGCATAACCACCCAACGACTGCAACAGCTCGCGACGCACCGGCAGAAAGGCCCCCAGATAGGGCATGGAACGCAGCAACTCCAGGTTGAATTCCGGCTTGAATAGCGGGTTGTAGCGCTGGCCGTTGTCGTCGAGCCAATCCTCATCTATGTAGAGCAGTTCCGCCTGGGGATGGAGATTGATGTAGTCGCCGCAGGAGATCAGCGCATCCGGGGCGAGCCTGTCACCGGCGGCGATCAGCGCCACCCAATCGGTGCTGGAGTCGGACAGCACCGCATTGATGCCTTGCATCAGATTCCCCTCCACCTGCACCCACTCGACCATATCCAGCTCATCGAAAAACCCACCGGGTGAGGGCTGCTGTGAAACCACACTCAGGCCCCAGCCGGAGTAGAGCTGCTGTGACAGACTATCCAGAGTATCGGCAAGCGCCGCCTCTTCGCCCTTCTGAAAGGGCAGCAGCAGATGAAAACCAGGATTCACCCGCCACTCGGTCATCATGCGCTCCGCGTGGTACTGGGCCTGGCTTTCGGTCAGCTGATGCTTCTCCACCCACTCCGCGTAGCACTGATTCATGTCAGCATGAAAGGTCGCATTCAGATCGCGCTCCAGCAGTGAACTGTAGACCTCCCGATAGTTTTCGATCTGCGCCTCTACGGTACATTCCTGCAGCACTCGCTCACGTGCGCTCAACAGCATGCGATGACGCAAATGAGGGTCGTTGATCAGGTTCTCAATCGCTTCACGCCAGGCATCCTCGGTATTTGGCACCACAAAACCGCCGCGGCCATCCTGTACACTGAGATAGGGAGTGAGATTGGAGTAGACCCCCACCGCACCGGCTGCGGTATATTCGATCCATTTGATGTTGCTCTTAACCCGATTGAAGTCGTTCTCCTGCAGCGGCGCCAGGCCGATATCCAGCCCCAACTCCGGCAGTTTCGCCAGATACTCTTCCAGGCTAGAAAAGCGCTCCACTCGATCGGCCAGCCGCTCCAGCTTGGGGGTGACACAGCCGACGAATACAAAGCGCACCCGCTTGCCGTACTTTTTGTGGATACGCAGCAGCGCCGGCTCGATCATCCGCAGATCGGCCAGATGGGTCACAGTGCCAACATAACCGATAGTCACCGGCTCTTGGTCACGCAGCGGCGGTGCCTGCGTCGGAATCAGCGCCGCCGGATGCACCGTCGGCAGCACACTAATGTTCTTGTTGTAGGGGAGATAGGCCTCCTTCAGCGCCTCGGTGGAGACAATCAGCCCGCTCGCCTTGCCAATGAAATCGAGCACATGGGCGCGAGTCTCCAGGCCGATGCCGAAGGCATCGTGTCCCTCCGGCACCTTGGTGAAGAGATCATCGGTCTCATAGTAGACCGGCTTGCCCGACCGCAACATCCGATCCAGCACCCCACTGTGTTCCGGGCGGGGAAAGTGGCGCTGCACCACGATCACATCAGCGCGCTCGATGGCCGATTCGTCCACCTCACAGACCCCCTTCGGGTTATGCGTCGCCCAGATCGGCTCGATCAGATCGGCCATGTAACTAAACGGCTCACGCACGCGGATCTTCCAGCAGACATCCCGTTCACCATCCTGCACGAAAAAGGCAATCTGCAGACGCTGATCCGCCAGCAACGGGGCCTCAGACTGACTATCATCCGTCTCCTGCCGCAGGAGCTCTGACTCCGCACCCATCGGTGCCTCCACCCGCTCCAACAGGGCGGCTGGTTCATACGCTGTCTCAGGTGTCGTCGCCGTAAGCGGCGATGCTGCCTCTCCCTCCGCCGGCGTGGCAACTGCCTCAGGTCCAGCCAGCGGCAGCGGTTCCGCCCGCACCACGAACTGCAGGGCGCGAAACTGCTGCCACTCCTCCCGACTGAGATTCTTCAACACCATATTGCCCAGATCTACATCCCGGCGCTGTTCGTCTTCAAAATCGAGATCAGGCGTCACCCCATCCCAGCGACTCTCCCAGCAGGCGATACGGTAGCCGGTCTCGCTGAAGAGCTTTTCGATCTCCTGACGGGTGAAGAAGCGGATGTGGGTCCAGTCGAGCAGCCCCTCATCCCGATAGGTCCAGCTACCGCCGGCCAGCTCACGCAGCAACCCGGCGTTGCGCGAGTTGGGGATGCTGGCGATCACCTGGGCATCGTCAGTGAGGAAGGGACGCAGCTTGTGCAGCATCAGCCAGGGGTTGTAGAGGTGTTCCAGCACATCGGCGGCGATGAAGGTGTCGATGCTGGCCGGACGAAAACCGGCGGAGGCCAGGTCCATCTGCTCAATATTGCCCTGTACCACCCAGTCGAGCCGCTCACGGGCGATCGCCGCCGCCTGTTTATTGAGCTCAAATCCCATCACCAGCGCGTCCGGGTAGCGCTGTTTGATGGCTTGGCCGGTGGCACCGGTGCCGCAACCCAACTCCAGCACGATACGCGGCGGATGGGCAAACAGGTTGAACAGGTCGCCGCGTGGGTTTTCATAGTAGCTGCCGTGTAGCGAACTGTTCTCGCCATCCTGCTGCCAGAGTGGCGTCGGCTTTTGCACCTCAACCGGTTCCTCCGCGGGAATTTCAATCACAGTCGGCTTTTTCTGCATCTGTTGGTCTGTCACGCCTAACTCCCCTATCTCCACCACCGCCTCGCCCTGTGCCATTCTCAGCATCAGCTCCGCCACCCGTTCGAAGCAGTGGCCATCCCCGTTGGGGCCGGCGAAACGCGCTAGCGGCTGCAGCTGGCTGGACTCGCCTTGCAGACAGGTTTCCAACACCCCCGCAAGGCTCTCCACCCGCGCCTCCTTCATCCCCACATCGGGATAGGGCGGCCCCAACAGCCATTGGGAAGGGCTAAGCAGGTTGATCGCCGGAATGCCCGCGATGCCCGCTTCAATGGAGAGGTTGGAACCGGAAGAGACCACCACATCAGAAGCCACCGTCAGCCCCTCGGTATTCTCGGTGATGTAACGGTAGGCATCCGCCGGGATGCCCAGGGCTCTGGCCACTTCCGCTGTCAATTTCTGACCAAAGCGCTCGTTCGACTCCCGATCCTTGATAATCAACTGAAAGTCGATCCCCTTGGCCCAGAGCTGCACACAGGCGAGAAAGATGCCGGCAATCAGCAGCTTATACTCACTGTGCTCAGCATAGGCGGTGGTGGTGGAGGCCCAAGTGGTGAAGTAGCCCACCCAACGCCGCTGCGGATCGAGCCGGTAGTGCTTTGCTAGCTGACTGCGAATCGAGACACGCTGCTGCGCGAGCTCCCGATAGTGGTCCCAGGCAGGAAAGCCGGTGACTTTGAGGATCGAATCGGGTGCTCCCAGATCAAGCAATCCCTCCTTGCTGTAGTCCGAGCCCACCGCGTAACAATCCGCATTCACGCAGTCGTGCACGTTGTAAGATTTGGCCAGCCCGGTGCCATGCAGCAGATGCAGCACCGGCACCCCGCGAGCCTTGGCCCACTTGACGAACAGCTTGGCGCTGCCAGTGTACTCCTCGTTGACCAGCATCAGCTCCAGCTGGTAACGCTCACGCAGCCGGTCGAGGGCCTTGACACCGATCATGCAACGATGCAAATACCCCTTCATGCCGCCAGTCAGCAGCTCGTTGACCCGCGCCGGATGCACTCCCTGTGCCTCACAAAACCCCTTCCACTGATCACAATCGAGCCCCTGCGCCACCAGCTGCGCGCGCTGCTTCGACTCCTCATCGAGCTGCAGAAACTCCTCCTGGGTCAGCGCATCCTCCACCGCAAGCAGGCTGCCTCCGGCCGCCTCAATCCCCCGCTGCAGCTCAGGCAGACAGTTGCCGCGAACCGTGATCACGGTGCAGGGACGCCGCCGCACGTACTCATACAGGGCCGCATGGTTCTTATCCCAGAGCATGCAAACAATGGCCGGACCGCTCACTGGCTCTCCTCCCGGCGCAGCAGCTGATAGTTTTCCTGGAAGCTGGCAAAGTTGTCGTACTCGCGCACATCACCAAAGTTGATGCCCTCAAACTCCAGCGCCTCCCTGACCTCCGGCAGCTGATGCCAGCTACGGCAGATCTCGGTGGTGGTGGCATCCAGCTCCCCCATCTCACGCCATCGCTGCAGGATGCGTTGCGAGTCACTGTTGAGCAGGCCACTCAGATCACAGCCCGGCAGATGCGCCAACAGAAAACTCAATCGATGCCACAGTAGCGCGCAACGCAGATCGCTCAGATAACCGTTGAAGCGTTCCAGCCAGGCCTCATCCAGCTGCGGATTGAGCGACACCAGGGCGGCCAGATTGAGGCCACCATCAAGTGCCGTACGTTGTTGCTGCCATTGCGATTGAATCTGGTTGTCAGCAGACTTCCCAGCAACTCTCTCCAGCCGCACCCAGAAGCGGTCGCAATACTCCGGCGGCAGGCTGGCGAACAGATCCTCCTGCAGCAGCTGCAGAAACTCCTGCATCAGTCTATCGTTGCCCACCCAGGAGAGCGCCCGCTGCCAGAGCCGCGGCGTGGTGCGATGTGCCTCGCTCGGCGGCGCCTCACAGATCAGCCGCGTCACCGTTGCGGAGTCGAACTGCAAAAAGGGACGCCCGTCGAGTAGGGTCAGGCCCTGCCGGGTCAGCGCCTGCAACTTCCGCCCTAACTCACCGGAAACCGGCTGGTCCGCACCATAGATAAGGTTACAGCTATCTGCAGATGGGATGTCGAGACAGATACGCGTGCCCTCGGCCAACCCGCCCACAATTTTTCTCAGGGTGCTCAGCCAATCATTCGCCCCCCGGTCGACCAGCTCGAGCTGTTGCCATTGAGGTGCACAGGCCTTAAGCCACTCGAGCAACGCCCGCGGATCGCTCGACTCAAAGGCTGAGGGAGCATCGGAGAGGCCCAGCCGGATCACCCCGCCCGGCATCAACTCCACCCGGCAGGCCGGCTCCTCACCGACAAATTTCCGCCAGAGTGGCTCTCTGACACGATCAAATCCGATGTTTTTTTGACTATCCATTGGAATTCATAGGCTTGGAGTGCATTTATTCAGCGCTGTCGGGATCTCGACATCAGGGCTTGCAAATCCCGTTCCCAAAACACCCCCTTCGACTCACAGACAGGCTAACGGGCCCGGACCGGGCCAGTCTCAACAAGAGAAGTGTAAAAAAACTTGACAGATCTGGGTTTTTACGTGACCCGTCGCACACTAAATCCAGAAAGCACTTTTAATTCCCTCGGATTCGCTTTATTTCATTAAGGCAAGAGGTTTTCGAGCATAAAGAAATCCTGATATTTGCCGCATACACAATAGGTTGAGAAACTAGCTGGAGAAAGGGGATGAAAAGGGAACAGGCAATTTCAGAGATGGTGCGGCGCTGCGCCAACGCAAAGGGTCATCAAGACTTTTCCATCAGTATGGCGCAACAGTTCGCCATCCATCAGTACCGCGGTGGAATCTCCGCCTTCAGGGCAATCCAGTTGGGCTTGGGCTCCCTTGACGGCCACTGTCAGATAAAACACCACAAACAGGCAATCGGCGGCTAACCTCCGGCTGATCTAGCACAACACCAATAGGAGAGCACCGTCTCAACGGATCTCCCGCACCAGTTCAAACGCCTCAGCCGCCACCACCCCCACCTGGGCGCCGCGTAGGTGAGCAAGCGCCTCCAGCGCCCGAGGCGACCGGACATGCGGAAACGGATGCATTTCCGCGTCGTAGACAGAGAGCGCCTCCAGTTTCCGCTGCAGATAGCCGTCAATCGCGACAAAGTGGTTAGGCCGGAAGGCCGGCGCATCGCTGGGTGAAAGCTCGGTACTGGAGCAGACCTCGAACGCCAGCAGCCGTCGCACCGAACGCCCCGGCATCGGCCGACAGGCCGCCAGCACTGCATGGTGAGTCAGGCGATGATCAATGTTGAGATCATTGACGAAGTGGGTATAGACGATACCTGGCGCCAACTCAAACACCACTGCTTCGACCCGCTTGGTGATATCGAGCAGCTCCATGCCGTCGAACCGGTTATCCGGCAGACCGGCAAACTCGGGGGGCTCGGCGCCAAGAATCTCTGACGCGCGTCTCGCCGACTGCTGCAACCGTTCGATATCCACCGCCCGGGCCTGAGGGTCGCGCTGCGGATCGCGCGCAGTGGCCCCCTCACCAAGAATCAGGATATGCACCCGATCCCCCTCCGCCGCATGCCGCGCCAGCGCCCCACCGCAACCCAATACCTCATCATCCGGATGGGCCACCACCGCCAGCACTACATTCGACATCGCTCAACTCCCGGCCAGATCCAACCCGTTTACTACCACTCTTTACGCTGCGACAGCAACCGCAATACACATCGGATCGAATCTTGCTAGTCTTCTGACGGCAACAGCCTAAAA
>NZ_AFOC01000114.1:0-9313 GCF_000224455.1 endosymbiont of Riftia pachyptila (vent Ph05) | reverse complement strand
CAACCAGGAGATTCACATGGAAGCGAATACGAGTTACCACCACTACTGGGGCAAGACGGGAGAGAAGGAGAGCCGGGCCTGCCACCTGTTGCCCTACCATTGTCTGGATGTGGCGGCGGTGGGCCAGCGGTTACTGGAGCAGCATCAGCCGATCCGACGATCACTCTGCCGCCTCACCGGACTCGGCGAAGATGAACTAATCCGCTGGACGGTATTTTTTCTCGCCCTCCACGACATCGGCAAGTTCGCCACCAGCTTCCAGCAACTACGGCCCGACCTCGCCCCCAACCACCAGCCCACCAAGGGCTACAGCCGGCACCACGACACCCTCGGCTACGACATCTGGAAATCACGGCTGAAACCCAGGCTTCAGGAACAGGGCGTGCTGCCCCACCGACGGCGCGGCCAGATCCCCGCCGACTACTGGATGCTGGCGGTCACCGGCCACCACGGCCAGCCACCGGAACTAACTGAATGGCTGCAGATCGACCACTTCACCCCCGCCGATGAGCAGGCGCTGCTGGCCTTCGCCGATGATGCCCGTCAACTGCTGCTGCCCGACGCCCTCCGCTTTCCCGACCTCACCACCGACCGCATGAAGGCCGCCTCCTGGTGGCTAGCGGGGTTCGCCGTACTCTGCGACTGGATCGGCTCCAACGCCGACTTTTTCCCCTACCACCCGGAGCCGCAGTCCCTCGACGACTACTGGAACCGAGCGCTGGACCAGGCGGAGCAGGCCATCGCTCACAGCGAGCTGATCCCCGCCACCCCCAGCGACCGCCTGGGGCTAGAACAGCTCATCCCCAACACCCCCAACCCGCAGGCCACACCCCTGCAACAGAAGGTGAACGAACTGACGTTGGCGGACGGCCCACAACTCTTCATCCTCGAAGACGTTACCGGCGCCGGCAAGACTGAGGCGGCCCTGCTGCTCGCCCACCGGCTGATGAGCAGAGGCAGTGCCAATGGCATCTACTTCGGCCTGCCCACCATGGCCACCGCCAACGCCATGTATGACCGCCTCGGCGACAGCTACCGCCAACTCTACGGCGAAGCCAGCACCCCCTCCCTGGTGCTGGCCCACAGCGCCCGCAATCTCTCGACGCGGTTCCGCCAATCGCTAATCCCGGAAACCCAGCACCCCGAGAGCAGCCACCACCGCGATGACCCACCCCCCGCCTCCACCCACTGCGGCCAGTGGCTCGCCGACCACCGCAAGAAGGCCCTGCTGGCGGAGATCGGCGTCGGCACCATCGACCAGGCCCTGCTCGGCATCCTCCCCAGCCGCCACCAGTCCCTACGCCTGCTGGGGCTGCTCGGCAAGGTGTTGCTGGTGGACGAGGTCCACGCCTGCGACGCCTACATGCAGCAACTGCTCTGCCGCCTGCTCACCGCCCAGGCGATGGCCGGCGGCAGCGCCATCCTACTCTCCGCCACCCTGCCCCAGCGGCAGCGCCAGGCACTGATCAACGCCTTCGCCGACGGCCTGCAACAGCCCCACCCTGAACCCAAGCAAACTGCCTACCCCCTGCTCAGCCACTACAACGGCGAACAGATCCGAGAATATCCCCTCGCCACCCGCCCCAGTGTGCGGCGGCGTGTGGTGGTCGAATGCGTCCACGAGATCGACGCCATCACCGCCATCCTGAAAGAGGTCGTCGCCAACGGTGAGTGCGCCTGCTGGATCCGCAACAGCGTGGCCGATGCACGGGAGGCCTGGCAACAGCTCAAAGCCGATCACCCCGAGTGGCAGATCGAACTCTTCCACGCCCGCTTCGCCCTAGACGACCGGCTCAACATCGAACAGCAGGTGGTGGCCCGCTTCGGCCCTAACAGTGACGAAGAGGCGCGCCGGGGTCGCCTCCTCATCGCCACTCAGGTCGTGGAGCAGTCCCTCGACCTTGACTTCGACCGACTCATCAGCGACCTGGCCCCCATTGACCTGCTGATCCAGCGGGCAGGCCGCCTCCACCGCCACAGCCGCGACCCCCAGGGTAACCGCATCGACGGTGACGACCGACGCGGCCAGCCCACCCTCACCCTCCACACGCCCGAGTGGACGGAGACGCCCGGCAGCGACTGGTTCAAGGCGACCTTCCCTCGAGTCGCCCCCATCTACCCCGACCACGGTCAGCTCTGGCTCGGCATGAAACGGCTGCATGAACGGGGCGGCTTCGCCATGCCGGAAGATGCCCGGGGGCTGATCGAAGGGGTCTATGGCAACGAGGCTGAACCCCCCGAGGGATTACTGGCGGTCAGCTTGGGAGCCGAAGGCGACGACAAAGCCGCCGCCAGCTTCGCCATTCAAAACGCCCTCAACCTCCCATCCGGCTACTCACGGGAAGATGCCTGGAACTGGATCGACGACGCCAAGACCCCCACCCGTCTCGGCGAGGAGAGCACCACCGTCTGGCTCGCTCGCTGGCGGGAGAGGCGGCTCGAACCCTGGTGCGACGAGGGCGACTTCCGCTGGCAACGCAGCAGTCTCAGCCTGCGCAGCGCGCTTATATCAGAATCAATACCGAATGATGAAATCACGCAGTCGGCTATCGACGCCTGTCTGGAGAGCCTGCCCGCCAAGGGCAAGTGGGGGGTTCTGCTGCCGCTGATTGAACAATCCCTCGGTCAGTGGCAGGGTATTGTGCAGGACGCAAAGGGCGACACATCCGCCCTCTACTACAACCCGGAAACCGGCCTTACCACCGCACGGGAACAACAGGCCATGGAGGACAAGGAATGAACCTGATCGACGACCCCTGGATACCCATCCGCCGCGCCAGCGGCAGGGAAGAACTGATCGCCCCCTGGCAGATCACCGACTCGGCCGACCCGATCATCGCCCTCGCCGCCCCCCGCCCCGACTTCAACGGTGCCCTGCTGCAATTCCTGATCGGGATGCTGCAGACTGCCTACCCACCAGAAAGCGACGACAAGTGGGAGCAATGGCTGGAAAACCCGCCCTCACCGGCCAGCCTCAAACAACACTTCGAACCATTCGCCGATTCTTTCAATTTGATGGGGGATAGCCCTCTCTTCATGCAGGCTTTCGAGCCGTTGAATGGCGATGAGAAACCCATTGCCAACCTGCTGATCGACGCCCCGGGCGCACAGACTCTGAAACAAAACGCCGACCACTTCATCAAGCGCGGTGGCATTGAAAAAATCTGCCCCTGCTGTGCCGCCACCGCCCTCTTTACGCTACAGACCAATGCTCCCGCCGGCGGCGCAGGACACCGCACCTCCCTGCGCGGCGGCGGCCCGCTGAGCACACTGATTGCCCTTGACCCTGCCGGCAGCCAGCTCGACAACACCCTCTGGCGGGCCTGCTGGCTCAACGTACTAGAAAAAAGTGTGATTGGTGGGCTTGGAGACGGTCCCCCAAAGAAACCGGAGGCCACCTTCCCCTGGCTCGCCGCCACCCGCACCAGCGAGGCAAAGACAGGCCAGAACACCACCCCGCTGGATGGGCACCCGCTGCAGATGTACTGGGGCATGCCGCGCCGGATACATCTCAAATGGCACACCACCGAGGATGGTCGTTGCGATCTCTGTGACCGGGCATCGAACCAACTGGTCAGCAACTACGTTACACAAAACTACGGCATCAACTACAGCGGCGCCTGGATCCATCCCCTCAGCCCCCACATTGCCAACAAGGAGGGGGGTCTACTGCCGCAACACGCCCAACCCGGCGGACTCAGCTACCGCCACTGGCTCGGTCTGGTCAGCAAACAGGAAAATCGACAACCGGCACAGGTGGTCAGCACCTTTCTCTCTTACCGGAAACTGCCTCAGGAACAATTTCGCCTGCACACCTTCGGCTACGACATGGACAACATGAAGGCCCGCTGCTGGTACGAAACCACTTTCCCCCTCTACCCGCTCGATGATGCCATCCGCGAAACTTTCACCCAGCGCACCAAACAGCTGATAGAGGCCGCGACCGATACTGCCGGCNCACCCGCAGCTGCATCAAAGAGGCTTGGTTCAAGCGCCCCGGTGAAGCCAAGGGGGACACTGCTTTTCTAACCGAAGCCTTCTTCAGCCACACCGAAAGTGCCTTCTATGCCCATCTGCAACAGCTCAAACAGCAACTGAAAGCAGGGAAGGATGGCAAGGCGCTGCTGGAGGTCTGGCACGGGGAACTGAAAAAGGCCGCGCTCGACCTGTTCGACTACTGGACCAGCCGGGGCGACTTCGAGGCAGTCAACCCGCGTCGTATCGCCCAAGCCCATCGAAAACTCAACAACTGGCTGCACGGCAAGAAACTGAGAACCCAGATTCTGGGCTTGCCAAAGCACAAGGAGAAAGCCGCATGAGCCTCACCCTGAACAAGGAGTCACACACCACCGAGATCCTCATCCAATGGTGGCAGGGACTGGAGAACAACAAAGGCACAAGGGCGGAACTGCGCCGCTGCACCAGCCCCGATAAAGTGATGTTCCAGCCCGCCTTCCAGCGCCTCTGCCAGCGACTGAAACCAGAGCCACAGGAACAGCGCCAACTCGCCAGCGTGGTCGGTCTGCTGGCCCATGTGCGGTACACCACCGGGCAGAAGCTCGCTTATCAAATGGCGGGCAACCCACCTGTCGTCAGCGAACTGCGCTTCCGCCGCCTGCTGCAACGGGACCGGACCGACCTCTACGGCGCCATGATCCGCATCCTGCGCATGCTCGACCACAGGGCCAACCTGCCCGACCTGATCAGCTCGGTCTTCTACTGGGGCGACAAGGTCAGAAAAGACTGGGCCTTCGACTACTTTCCCAACACCCCAGAAAAAGCCGCAGGCTGATTGGCCAGGGATCGGAGTCAATTTTGGCTCCTCCCTTAACTAATGACAGCAATACTCACGAACAAAATTGACTCCGACCCCGGACACAAAGCAACAAGGAAGAAACCATGACTCAATTCGTACAGCTCCACCTGCTCACCTCTTACCCACCCGCCAACCTCAACCGGGACGACCTGGGCCGCCCCAAAACCGCCATGATGGGCGGCGCCAACCGGCTGCGGGTCTCATCTCAGAGCCTGAAGCGGGCCTGGCGCACTTCCGACAGCTTCGAGCAGGCGCTCAAGGACCACCTTGGCACTCGCACCAAGGAGATGGGGCCAAAAATCTACCAATCGCTGATCGACAAAGACGTGTCTGGAAAAAAGGCGATGGATTGGGCCAAACAGATCGCCGGTCAATTCGGCAAGCTGAAGAGCCTCTCAAAAAAGGAGCTGGAAGCCGTCAAGCAGATGGAAGAGCCTGAGAAAACCGCCAAGCTAATGGTTGAACTGGAGATCGAACAACTCGCCCACTTCAGTCCTGAGGAGCTGGCCGCCATCGACGCCCTGGTGGACGAACTGGCCGCCTCCGGCGAGGCCCCCACCCAGGAACGGCTCGCCCTGCTGCGGGAGCGTCACACCGCCGCCGACATCGCCCTGTTCGGCCGCATGCTCGCCTCCAGCCCCAAATACAACACCGAGGCCGCCGCCCAGGTGGCCCACGCCATCAGCGTGCACAAGGTCACGGTAGAGGACGACTTCTTCACCGCGGTGGACGACCTGAACAACGGCGAAGAGGACATGGGGGCCGGCCACATGGGCGAGACCGAGTTCGCCGCCGGACTCTTCTATCAATACATCTGCATCGACCGGGATTTGCTCAGAAAGAACCTCTCCGGCGATACGGAGCTGGCGGACAAGACTCTCGACGCACTGATCCGAGCCGCCGCCACCGTCGCCCCCTGCGGCAAGCAGAACAGCTTCGCCTCCCGGGCACGAGCCTCCTACATCCTCTGCGAACGGGGCGAGGCCCAGCCCCGCTCCCTCTCCGTCGCCTTCCTCAAACCGGTGGCCGGTCAGGATCTGCTCACCAACGCCATCGACGCCCTGGAACAGACCCGGGAGCGGATGGACGCGGTCTACGGCGATGGTATCGAGAACCCGGCGCGCCTCAATGCCCGGACCGGCGAGGGGAGCCTCGACGCCATCATCGCCTGCGCCACCGGAGAGTAGATCATGGCCGACTACCTGCTCTTCCGTCTCTACGGCCCGATGGCCGCCTGGGGCGACACCGCAGTGGGCGAGTTCCGCCCCAGCCACGGCCACCCCACCCGCACCGGGGTGCTCGGGCTGGTCGCTGCCGCATTGGGCATCACCCGGGATAACGAGGCACAGCTGCTGGCACTCGACCGGGGCTGCCGCATCGCCGTGCGCCTCGACGCCCCCGGTGAACTGCTGCGCGATTACCACACCACCCAGGTGCCACCGCAGCAGCGCAAGGGACGTCACTACACCCGCCGGGACGAACTCAACGCCGACAAGCTGCACACCATCCTCTCCCAGCGCGACTACCGCACCGACACCGCCGCCAGCATCGCCCTGAGCCTGGGCACAGACGCCAAGATCAGTCTCGACAGGATCAAACACGCTCTGCAACGTCCAGCCCTGCCCCTCTACCTAGGCCGGAAGTCCTGTCCTCTGGCACTGCCGCTCGCCCCGGAAATCATCATCGCTGACAGCCTCAGCAGCGCTTTCGCTGCCTACCCCGACAGCCTCGCCCAGCTCAATGAGATTACCCAGGAGAGCCGCGCCTACGGTGATGGCCTCCCCCGCCCAGATCTGATCCGTTTTTTCTGGGAAGAGAGCGAACCCACCCCCGGCATGCAGACAGAGATGATCTACCACGCCGCGACTGCCTACGCAGCCGCAGACGCTGGCAGTTCGATCCACGCAATGAATGTTATGCCGCGCAACCCGTCAAGGAGGACAATAGCTAATGTTCATCAGCCAAATCCGCCTGCGGCCAGACACCGACCCAATGCGCCTCGCCCGGCAGTTTGACAACTCATCTACCTACCGGGAACACCAGCTCATCTGGCAGCTCTTCCCCCGCGATCCAAACGCCGAGCGCGACTTTCTGTTTCGTGCCGAAAAAAGGAACGGAACCCAGCGCTACCTGCTACTCTCGCAACGCCAGCCGGAGGCCGACCCGGCGATCTGGCAGGTCGAGACAAAAACGTACCGCCCCAGACTCCACAGCGGCCAGCGGCTCGCCTTTCAGCTACGCGCCAACCCGGTTGTCACACGCAAAAACGCACAGGGACGATCAAGCCGCCACGACATCATCATGGACGCAAAAAAACAGATCAGCTGGAGCACACTTCCTGCCGCCGAGCGTCCCCACTTGCCGACGCTGATCCAGCAGGCAGGTGAGCGCTGGTTGGCCGAACGACTCGCCCGCCATGGGGCCAATCTCGAAGCGGTGCGGGTCGACGGCTACCAACCCCAGAGCAGCCACAAGAAGGGGGCCAAAAAACCGATCACCCATAGCAGCCTGGATTTCGAGGGCACCCTGCAGGTGGAAGACCCCGAGCCATTCACCCAACTGCTCTATACCGGTCTTGGCCCCGCCAAGGCCTTCGGCTGCGGCTTATTGCTCGTCCGCCGCCTCTAGATCATACTCAAGGAAGATTTCACATGACCTCCAATACCATGAGCAAAATCACCCAAGCCGATATTGATGCCATGCCGATCGACACTAAGCTGGCGCTTGTCGAAGCCATCTGGGATTCAATTGCCACCTCACCAGAAGCAGTACCCGTACCACAATGGCACAAAGATATATTGGATAGACGTCTGGCTGACGAGAACGCCGAAACAGACTCTTGGGAAAACGTAAAAAAACGACTTGGCAAACAATGATCTTAATAATCCGCAAGGAAGCGGAGCAAGACATCTCTTCCGCAATACACTGGTACAACCAACAGCAGATTGGCGTAGGTGACTCACTCCTCACCGAGATCTATCGACTATTTGAGCAGATCATCGAAAACCCACGGATCTTTCCCGAGGTACGCGCAGGCATTCATAGAGCGCTAACCCATCGTTTTCCATATGCGGTTTATTACCAGCCAACTGCAAACAAAACCACTGTCCATGCCGTACTGCACCAGAAACGTTCTCCGTTAGGCTGGAGCGACCAATAAACCATGCTGCCGCCACTCAAACCCATCGCCATGAAGGAACGGATCTCCATGCTCTTCATCGAATACGGTGAGATCGACGTACTCGACGGCGCCTTCGTCGTCATCGACAAGACCGGCGTCCGCACCCAGATCCCGGTCGGCAGCATCGCCTGCCTGATGCTCGAACCCGGCACCCGGGTCTCCCACCGCGCTGCCGCACTCGCTGCCCGGGTCGGCACCCTGCTGGTCTGGGTCGGCGAGGCGGGTGTTCGGCTCTACGCCTCCGGCCAGCCCGGCGGGGCGCGCTCCGACCGGCTGCTCTACCAGGCCAAACTCGCCCTGGACGAAAAGGCCCGGCTCAAGGTGGTGCGCAAAATGTACGCCATGCGCTTCGACGAAGAGCCTCCGGCAAAACGCAGCGTCGATCAGCTACGCGGCATCGAAGGGGCACGGGTCCGCAAAACCTACAAACTGCTCGCCCAGCGTCACGGCGTGGCCTGGAAAGGGCGCAGCTACGACCCCAGCCAGTGGGACAAGAGCGACCTGCCCAACCTCTGCCTCAGCGCCGCCACCGCCTGCCTCTACGGCATCACCGAGGCCGCCGTGCTGGCCGCCGGCTACGCCCCGGCGGTGGGTTTCATCCACACCGGCAAGCCCCTCTCCTTCGTCTACGACATCGCCGACATATTCAAATTCGACAGCGTGGTGCCCATCGCCTTCCAGATCGCCGCCCGCGCCCCCGCCCAGCCGGAACGTCAGGTCCGCCTCGCCTGCCGCGACCACTTCCGCCAGAGCAAACTCCTCGGCAAGATCATCCCGGCCATCGAAGAGATACTCACCGCCGGCGAACTCGAGATGCCAAAACCGGCGCCGGACACCCAGCCCGTCGCCATCCCCGAAGAGAAAGGCCTGGGCGATGCTGGTCATCGTCACTGAAGCCATCCCGCCCCGACTGCGCGGACGCCTCGGCGTCTGGCTGGTGGAAGTGCGCGCCGGCGTCTACGTCGGCAACCCCTCCGCCCGGCTGCGTGACTTCATCTGGGAACAGGTGGAAGAAGGACTCGAGAACGGGAACGCCATCATGGCCTGGAGCACCAACACCGAATCGGGCTACGACTTCAAAACCCTTGGTACGAACCGCAGAATCCCCGTCGACTTCGACGGCATCCGCCTGGTCGCCTTTCTTCCCGAAAAGGAAGAAACAAATGCTCTTTAACAACCTGGAAATGACCTTCAGGCACCTCGATTGGAAACCATCCGATCGGCCAAAAAGATCGGTAGAAATCAACACGATGATTTTTCTTATCTCTATCAAATAGATAGAATAAGAGTGTTCCCCGCACCCGCGGGGATGAACC
>NZ_AFOC01000115.1:0-9290 GCF_000224455.1 endosymbiont of Riftia pachyptila (vent Ph05) | reverse complement strand
AACTAAAAAGCCGCGCAGGATGCGCGGCTTTTTAGGATTGTCGTGGCAGCATTCAGACTCAGGAGAGTACGTCCTTTTTCTGCTGCTCCTCTTTCTGCCGATGGATCTCGATCTCGGCCTTACGACGCATTTCAAGAATCTCACGACGCTCCTTGAGGCGCTTCTCCTCTGCTCCCGGTTTGACCGCGATGGTCTCGTCGCCAAACAGGATCTGTTTCAGCAAACGGATGCCAAAACTCATCAGCGCCAGATCCTCTTTCTCCACAGTCGCGTAGAAAGCGTCATCCATATCGTAGGAGGCCTTGAAGGAATCACTCAGCACAAAGCGACGAAACCGGTCCATGTCGTAGCAACACATGAAGAAGAATTGCAGGCTGGTATCGGAAGGTCGTCCAATTGAAGGCCCTGCCGATTTCTTCTTCAGAATCAGCTGCATCCATTCACGATTAATCTGGTCGTACTGCTCGACCTGCTGCTCCTTTCGGTAGTCAGTGACGCTGATTTCCCGATCTTCTTCATGACCTTTGCAGTGATCCTCCTTGACCAAAAAGTATCGCGCCTCATCTTCGGTTGCGCCCGCCTCACGAATCGCCATATGGCCTACCGGATAGTAACGACAGGCGGTGGGACGATCATTGTAGACACTGCAGCCCTCATCCGTGACAAACAGGCAGGCACCATCATTATCGGTACGCAGTTTGATACCGGGGATACCGTCCTTATCCATCTCAAAGGGAACCGTGTGGTTCTTCAGGAAATCGGTGACGCTCATACCCAGATTATCTTTCAGGCGCAGGATGTCATAGGGCGTGAGCTGAATATCTGCACTTTTGCAGCAGGCATTGAAACAGGAGATGCCCTTGTAACAGCGGAATTTAAGCTTGCTGCCAGGCTCCATAACGGTCGGCACCAAGTCACTTTTAAAGGGAATGTCGAATTGTTCGCTCATTGTTTAGACCTCGTAAAAGTCTGCAAATGAACGCGAATGAACGCGAAATGAAATGCAGATGCGGAAAAAATGGCGGTATTGGACTTCAGCTGCTCATTAACGATGAGCATCCGATCCACGCGATTGCGCAATTTTAATACAAAACAAAGCGCTGCGTTAATTGGCGTTTATTTGCAGACTGATGAAAAAGGCCCGGACACCTTACGGCATCCGGGCCTTTCACGCCATCAGACTGTCAAGCAATGCTTACTTGAACAGCTTAGACTTATCGACCAGATCGACGTGAGCGCGTTTGAAGCACTTGAAGGTCTTGGTCTCTTTGTCGTAGATGGAGTTCACAAAGCACTTCCAGTTTTCTTCGTCAACGAAGTTTTTGTCCATGCGGTAGTAGAAGCCAGGATAACGGCTCTCCTCACGGAACTGGATGTGTTTCATGTGAGCTTCAGCGGTCAGGATGCGGTGATAGTTCTCCCAAGCACGCAGCAGCTCGTGGAGGTCTTTCGCACGCATCTTCAGAGCGTCTTCCTTCAGCTCGGCCAGCTTGTGCTCGGCAACTTCCAGCATGTTGGCATTGGTGGTGTAGTAGGTAGCAACACCAGCAACATACTCATCCATCAGCTTCTGCAGGCGGAACTGCAGCATTTTCGGCGTGATGTAGTTGGGGTTCACGTCGATAGCGGTGGAGTAGTCCTTGTGCTCCAGGAAGTTACGCACCGGACGGTAGATCTCTTCGATCAGCTCGTCAACGCTGGTGTCCAGCTCAGGCTTGTGGTCCTTGTTGTCCATCACGAACTTGACCATGGACTTGGCACACATGCGACCCTCGGCGTGGGAGCCGGAGGAGAACTTGTGGCCAGAGGCGCCAACGCCGTCAGCAGCGGTGAACAGACCCTGAACGGTGGTCATGCCACGGTAGCCCCAGTTCCAGCCCTTCGGCAGGTGCTCGGGAACGCCGTCCATCGCCTCGTCGGTGGGCGCGCCCACATCGTCAGGACCGGAAACCCAGATGCCGCAGCAACCGGAGTGAGAACCCAGCAGGTAGGGTTCGGTGGGCATCAGCTCGGAGTTCTTCTTCTCAGGCTCGATGTTCTCACCAGCCCAGATACCGCACTGGCCGATACACATGTCGAGGAAGTCTTCCCATGCCTCTGCTTCCAGATGCTTAACCTCGCGGGGAGACAGAGTCTCACGCAGGTTGGCGAGGGCGGTAACGGTGTCCATCCAGATGGGACCGCGACCTTCCTTCATCTCCTTCAGCATCAGGTGGTTACGCAGGCAGGATGCAGGAACGGCAGCCTGGCCGTAAGGAGGATAGTCGTCCAGCATCTCCTTGTTGCGATCCATGTACACTTCGCCATAAGCGTTGGTGGCCTTGGACTTGAACAGCAGGAACCATGCGCCAACAGGACCGTAACCGTCTTTGAAACGGGTCGGTACGAAGCGATTTTCCATCAGGGTCAGCTCGGCACCAGCCTCAGCAGCCATGGTGTAGGTGGAACCAGCGTTCCATACGGGGTACCAGGCACGACCCTGACCCTCACCCACGGAGCGGGGACGGAAGATGTTTACGCAGCCACCGGCAACCAGCAGGCAAGCCTTGAACTTGTAAACATACAGTTTGTGCTCACGCACGGAGAAACCGACAGCACCGGCGATACGGTTCGGATCGTTCTTATCGTTAACCAGCTTAACGATGAAGATACGCTCCTGGATGTTGTCCATGCCCAGTGCTTTCTTGGCGGCCTCAGCGACGATCCACTTGTAGGATTCGCCGTTGATCATGATCTGCCACTTACCAGAGCGTACGGGCTTGCCGCCGTCCTTCAGTGAGGTCATGCCCTTGGAGCCGTCATAACGCTCACCGTTCTCGTCGGTCTTCCAGATCGGCAGACCCCACTCTTCGAACAGGTGAACGGATTCATCAACGTGGCGACCCAGATCGTAGGCCAGATCGTCACGGGTGATGCCCATCAGGTCGTTGGAGACCATGCGAGCGTAGTCCGCAGGATCCTGATCAGGACCAATATAGGTGTTGATAGCGGACAAACCCTGCGCCACAGCACCGGAACGATCCATGGCAGCCTTATCGACCAGCTTGACCGTGATGCCGCCGCCAGCAGCTTCGATCCAGGGACCAATCTCGTAAGCGGTACCGCAAGCAGCCATACCACCGCCGATGATGAGGATGTCTACTTCTTCTTCGATGACGTCCGGATTACCGAATTCAGCCATTGTGTTTACCTCTCAATATCTTCGGATTACTTGCAAATCAGCTCGCTGGGATCGCCAGCGCGGTAGCCATTCTGCTGATTGTGGTTGAAGAAACCAGGCTCAGCGATCTTGGCCATATCGGCTGCGGGCGTATTACCATAAGGGTCGATGGAACCCTCAGGGGTGGTGCGGATCGGGAACTTGAAGCGCTTCATGGTGCCGTTGCGGAACTTGATGGTCCACATGATGGAATCGGTACCGCGCAGGGGCTGCACAGACCACCCATCGGAACGATGTCAGCGTAGGGACGTGCCTCGATGGCCTGCTGGGGGCAGATCTTGATGCAGGAGTAGCACTCCCAGCACTGTTCGGGCTCCTGGTTGAAAGACTTCATGGCGTGACCGGTCTCGGAACCGTCTTTGTCCAGCTTCATGAGGTCATGCGGGCAGATGTACATGCAAGCGGTCCTGTCCTGACCCTTGCAGCCATCACACTTTTCAGTACGCACAAATGTTGGCATGGTGCATTTCTCCTAGGTTTTTCACTGCAGTGATTCAGCCAACGCACAATCGCGCTGACTTAGAAGCACTTACCGGGTAAACATCCCGGATTTTGAATCCAGCTTTCCGTCCTTTCGCGACCGCCGCCGGCCGGCTTGCAACAACGAAATCCGGCCTGAGCCCCTGGGTAAAGCGGCATAAATCTGGCGCAACGGGGCCTCAGGGCGGTCAACACTAAGGTTTTCAAGCCTAATGCGCCAAACAGTTTTTCAAGGTGGGCGCATAAGCTGCCTTTATTGATCTACCTGGCACCATTGACCCAGTAAAACAGTCGGATAAAGCACCCTAGGCCTTCCACAATCCTGCCAGCAGTGCCTGTTCAATCTGCCACCACGCCAGCCGCCGCCTGCCGATGAACTCGATCCGACTCTCCAGCAGTGGCCGCGCCGGCCGCATCGCCAGCTCCCCATCAGCGGCATTGAGCTCCAGCCATCCTGCATCCGTGTGCATCACGCCTTTGATTCGCTCCACTCCGGGCTGGCGGCAGAGACGCTCCAGCGCCACGCGAGCAAAACATTGTCGGGCGGGGGATCCGCCAACCGCCACTGTAGAAGCCATCCCCGACACCCTCGAGAAAAAACCAGCCAGCCTCTGCCGCTGCAGCACACCGATCAGTGGCAGCCTCCACGACATTTGCTGGCTGCCCATCTGCCCGGGAAGATCGCCGATTCCGATCTATAACGCGGGGGAGACCAAGCCAGAGCGGACTGACACGACCAAACTCTAGCCACGCACTCAGCGCCTTTGGCGGCGTCGCCGCTCTCACCAGGGCAACAAAAGCCTCCCGCGCCGCCTCATCATAAAGATCCGCCTTGTTTGCCAGCAGCAGATCCGCCAGCTGCAACTGATCGATAAAGGTCTCATGGGTGGTATAACGGGGATCTGTGAGCTTTCGCGCATCCACCAGCCCGAGCGTCGCCCGCAACTCAAGCAGCTCGTCAAAAGGTGGCCGTAGCAATGACTGCAGAATCTGCTGCGGATGACCCAGCCCGGTGGGCTCGATTAGCAACCGGTCAGGTCGCGCCTCACGGATCAGACGGTTAAGCCCCACCTGCATCGCCGCCCCTGCGACACAACAGATGCACCCTCCCGCCACCTCGGCCACCGCCACCCCCTGCTGCTCCAGCAGAGCACCATCGACACCGACCTGGCCAAACTCATTCACCAACACCGCCCAACGCTCACCGTCAGGGCGATGCGCCAACAAATGGCAGATCGCGGTGGTCTTGCCGACACCAAGAAAACCGAGAATCAGATTGGTAGGGATATTTCGAAGCGCCACTGCCACTTCCGGGATCAAACATTATGCGAGCAGCGATTTTTAACACGATCTCCCCCAGCTCCCAACCGACTGACCTGCTTTGCGCCCCCGCCGCCTTCCAGTTATGGTAGCGCCTGTTTCACTCACGGACCCCCATATGGCCAGATCCGCACCCGATGCGCTGCTGTTGATCGCCCCCGGCTGCGCCCACTGCCCCAGCGTGCTGCAGGAGCTCTCGGCCCTCGTCAAAGAGGGAAAACTGGGCCGCCTGGAGGTGGTCAACATCGTCGAACACCCGGAAGTGGCCCAGCAGGTCGGCACCCGCAGCGTGCCCTGGACCCGCATCGGGCCCTTCGAGCTCGAGGGCAACCAGAGCCAAGGGGAGCTGGAACGCTGGACCGGACATGCCGCCAACGACACAGGCGTGGCAGACTACTTCAGCCACCTGCTGGAGACGCAACGACCGCACCGGGTCACCGAGATGGTCCATGCGGAGCCGCAACAGCTCGATAGCCTGCTAGCTCTGCTGGAGTCGGAAGGAGCTACCGATGGCGGCCCGCATCGGCATCGGCGTGGTGATGGAGGAACTGCAGGGTGAGCCTATCCTGCTCCACGCCCTGCCCACTCTGCTGCGCCTGAGCGAATCGCAGCATGCCAACCTGCGCGCCGACGCCGCCCACTATCTCGGCCTCTGCGGCACCAATGCAGCCCGCCCACGACTGCAGGAGCTGCTCGACGACGAACACCCGGATGTCCGCGAGATCGCTGCGGACTCCCTGCAAGAGATCGACTAAAAACAGCCATGGACCACAAACAACAGATCCTCGCCATGCACGCCCGCTTTATAAATGAGGTGGTTAAGTGCAGCCAGAACCCAGAGCGCCAGGCCGAGCTGGAGCAGCACCTCAAGCAGGCGGAGGAGAACGGCTGGACCGCCCTGGTCAGCGCCGTGCGGCAGATGCTCAAGGGGCGTCGCGATGCCGAACTACTTAACAGCCTCGACGAAGAGGACCAGACTATCGCCGAGTCGATCCTGCTAGGAATGCAGAACCCCGCCACCCTGCCCGACCCGGACGCCAAACCCGATCCCGCCATGGCCGCCCCAGGGGCTAGCCTCGATGATCCACACCGCCGCCAGCGGCAATCCCCAGGCACTGCAGCTGATCTCCGAGATGGCCGAACAGATGAGTAAGGCCGGCGGTCCGCTGACCGGGCTCGCCTCGGTGATCCGGCCGATGATCAACGGCGAGCGGGAGCCGGAGCGACTCTGCAAGCACCTCGACGACACCACCGGGCAGCTGGTGCAGGGTATTCTCAAAGAGTTGAACACACTGGAACAGCAATGAACGCAGGGCGGATGCTGTTTATTGGCGCCATCAGCGGCCTGCTGACCGTAGTGCTGGGAGCCTTCGGCGCTCACGGATTGGAGGGGGCGGTGCCGGCCACGCATCTAGAGTGGTGGCAGAAGGCGGTTCACTACCAGGGGCTGCACAGCCTGGCACTGCTGGCCGGCGGTCTGCTGGCGCTGCAGCTGCCAAACAACCGCTGGATCGCCTCCAGCGGCTGGCTGTTTCTCACCGGCATGCTGCTGTTCTGCGGCAGCCTCTATCTGCTGACCCTGACCGGGCAACGCAGCCTCGGCATGATCACCCCAATCGGCGGCAGCGCCTTCATCGCTGGCTGGTTCTGCCTCGCGATGGCGGCCAGAGGCATCAACCGGTGAACAATCTCGATGCCTTCACCAACCGCCTGCGCAAAAACCAGCGCCACTGGCGTAAGTGGGCGCGCCGGCGCGGCATCAGCTGCTACCGCATCTATGATCGTGACATCCCGGAGTTTCCCCTGGCGATCGACTGGTACGAAGGTCATCTGCACGCCCAGCTGTTCGCCCGCAAAGGGATCGAAGAGCCGAGCGAGAGTGAGGAGCGAGCCATTGCCGACGCCCTCAGCAGCGTCATGGAGGTTCCCGCCGATCGACTCGCCTTCAAGACCCGCCGGCGCCAGCGGGGCTTAACCCAGTATCAGAAGACCGGTCGACAGGGCAGACCTATGATCGTGCAGGAGGCCGGCCTGCGCTTTGAGGTGGACCTGCACAGCTACCTCGATACCGGCCTGTTTCTCGACCACCGCACCACCCGTTCGATGGTGCGCGAACAGGCCGCCGGCAAACGCTTTCTCAACCTATTCGCCTACACCGGCAGCTTCAGCGTCTATGCCGCCGCCGGCGGGGCCGAGGCAAGCCTCACGGTGGATCTCTCCAACACCTATCAGGAGTGGAGCCAGCGCAATCTGCAGCTGAACGGCTTTGGCTACCCCCGCCACCGGCTGCAGCGGGCCGATGTATTTGAGTTTCTAATCCAAGCGGAGAGAAAGCGGGAGCGCTTCGACCTGATCGTGCTCGATCCACCCAGCTTCTCCAATTCAAAACGGATGCAGGAGGTGCTCGATGTGCAGCGCGATCACGCACGCCTGATCGAGGGCTGCATGGCCCTGCTCAACCACGGCGGGGAGCTGATCTTCTCCAACAACCGGCGCCGCTTTCGCCTTGACGAATCAATCGAGCAGACCTTCGACTGCAGCGAGATCACCCGGCAGACCCTGCCGGAGGATTTTCACCGCCATCCGGCCCATCGATGCTGGCGATTGAAGGGCTGATCGAGCCAACCAGCTGGCCGGCGATCCTGGGCGTCAGCTTCCTCTCCTCCACCCTGCTCCCCGGCGGTTCCGAGGTGGCGCTGCTGTATGCCGCCAGCGAACAGCCTGAATCCCACGTCTCGCTCTGGCTGGCGGCGAGCATCGGTAACACCCTGGGCGGACTGAGCAGCTGGCTGATCGGCTGGTGGCTAGCGCGCCGTTTTCCCCAGGTCGGATTGAAAAAGCCCGAGCAGCAACGCGCGCTACAGCGCATCGCCCGCCATGGCAGCCCACTGCTGCTTTTCTCTTGGCTGCCGGTGGTTGGTGACCCGCTCTGTCTGGCTGCAGGCTGGAGTGGCGTCCGGCTGCTACCGGCGATGTTCTTTATCGCCACCGGCAAGGCGCTACGTTATGGGGTATTGCTGGCGCTGCTACCAGTGTGAAGCCTCGACGACGGAAGGACAGGGCCTCAGTTAGAAGCCTATGCACCAATCACACCTCGACGGACGGATGGCACCCGCATTTCGTTCAGTTCAGTTCGACACGATTCCTGCCAGCCGCCTTCGCCTGATAGAGCCCCTGGTCGGCCCTGGTAATCATCTGCTCCAGGCTCTCACCGGGATCGAGCGTGACACCGATGCTGACGGTCACCTGGAAACTGTCGCCCCCGTTCTGAATCGACAGAGCTTCGATTCCCGCGCGAACCCGTTCAAACTGCTGCATCGCCAGGCTCTCAGATGCACCGGGGAGGAGGCAGACAAACTCCTCCCCCCCATAGCGACCAACCACACACGCCTCACCCAGGCTCTGCTGCAAACTGTTGGCAATCGCCACCAGGGCAGCATCCCCTGCCTGGTGACCATATCGGTCATTGATCCGCTTGAAATGGTCAGCATCGACCATCGCCACCGCTAGCCCGGCAGCAGACTTTTTGGCCCGGGCATACATCTCCTCACCCTGCTCATAGAGGTAGGAGCGGTTGTAGACACCGGTGAGAAAGTCCCGCCTAGCTGCATTACGGATCTGGCACACCCGGGCAATCATGTCGACACTCTGCATCACCCGGCAGTAGAACTCCTCCACTTCAAATGGCTTGGTAATGAAGTCATTGGCTCCCGCCTTGAGCAGGCGGGCGCTGACCTGCGCTTTAGTTCGATCAGAGATACCGATAATGGCAAGCTCTTCCCGGCGATGATCACGGCGGATGATCTCGATCAGCTCCGCCCCGTCCATTCCTGGCATGTTGTAGTCGCTAATCACCAGCACCGTATCGGGATTCGCCTTCAGCTGCTGTAACGCCTGTTTGCCATTGGCCGCCTCCAGCAGCTGATATTTATGTACGCTCAGCAATCCTCTCAGATAGAGCCTGAAAGAACGGGAATCGTCCACCACCAGCACCTTGCGCCGGTAGTTATCGCGAATCTGCCTCACCAGATTGCAGACGTAGTCGATCTCGCTGGCATTGCGTTTCAGCACATAGTCGACCAAATGATCCTGGCGCATCCGCTGGCGCGCCGACGTATCCAGGTTGCCAGTGAGCACGATGATCGGGATATCAAACTGGCTGACATAATCGACTACCTCCCCATCCGCCGCATCGGGAAGATTCAGATCGAGCACCGCGATAAAAAAGCGTTCCGGCCGCTCAGCCAACAGTGCTTTGGTCTGCTCCAGA
>NZ_AFOC01000116.1:0-9216 GCF_000224455.1 endosymbiont of Riftia pachyptila (vent Ph05) | reverse complement strand
GAACTTGGCACGCTCACCACCGCTATTCTGCCAGTTGCCAGCCGCCGAGACCGCCAGCCGCACCCGCACCCCCAGCAGCGGCTCGATGCCGAGTCGCGCCGACTCTTCCAGCACCAGCTCCAGCTCCTGGGGTTTTTCGATGACGATGTAGAGCCGCAGCCCGAGGCGCCGGCCGATCAGAGCGAGGCGGATATACTCCCGATCCTTGTAGCCGTTGCAGACCACCAGCCCACCCGGCCGAGCCAGCGACAGCGCCGCCATCAGCTCCGGTTTGCTGCCCGCCTCCAGGCCGGTGGCGCCGTCGGCGACGATCTGTTCCACCACACTGCGCTGCTGGTTGACCTTGATCGGATAGGCGGTGGTGTAGCTGCCGCTGTAGGCCTGCGTCTGTTGCGCCTGCTCGAACGCCGCGCGCAGTCGTCGCACACGATCACGCAGGATGTCGTTGAAGCGCACCAGCACCGGCAGTGAGAGGCCCGCTTCATGCAGCTCATCCACCAGCTGACGCAGGTCGATCTCCACCAGCTGCTGCGGATCGGGTCGCACCGCCAGGTGGCCATCTTCATTGACATGAAAATAACCTGCCCCCCAGCGGGGGATGGCATAGAGCGCTTCAGAATCGGAATGGTCAGGCTGCATGGCGTGCATTATGCGTTAAACGGCTACGAAAATGTAGGTTATTTGTCGCCATCAGCAGCCATCAGCCTTTCTGCCAGGACCTCGCTCCAGGCCATACCATGCACTACCCGAGTGAAGGGCGGGTCGAGTTCGGAGGTCAGGCGCATCGGGACGTCGCTCAGCGGATGGCGAAAGCACAGTGTCACCGCCATCAGCAGCAGCCGGCGGCAATCAAACAGCCGTTCAAAGAGCCGATTGTGGCGCGATTTGCCGTAGCTGGTGTCACCGATGATCGGGTGGAAAATATGCTTCATGTGGCGGCGAATCTGATGCTTGCGGCCGGTCTCTGGGCAGAGCTCAAGCAACGCGTAGCGACTGCTCGGGTAGCGATCAACCCGGTAGGGTAGCTCGGCAGTGGCGAGACACCGGTAGCGAGTTACGGCCGGCTGGGCTGGTTTGTTCTGGCGGGCGCGCCGATCGGTCATCTTGTCAAGCAGCTCTTTCAGCGGGTAGTCGATCACCTCCTGCTGATCGGGGTGGCCACGCACCACCGCCAGATAGCGTTTTTCCACACCCCGCCCCTCGAACTGCTCACCGAGCCGCTGTGCCACCTCTGAGTTGAGGGCAAACAGCAGCACCCCGGAGGTCGGCTTATCGAGCCGATGCACCGGGTAGACCCAGCGCCCCAACTGGTCGCGCAACAGCTTCATCGCCGAACGGGTCTCGTACCGATCCACGAGACTGGGATGCACCAGCAACCCCGCGGGCTTGTTGATCGCAACGATTGCCTGGTCCTGGTAGATAATCTCTAATGGCCCCATTCACTATCGCCTTTGATGACTCCTGATGAGCGGCCACAGACTACTGCAAATGTGACCGAGGGGCGATCGCCGCTCGCTGGGGCGGGTCGATGAGGTGATCAAGCTGGTACGGGGCCATCCATCAAGTCCAGGAGACCGGCGGCCCGGCAGTGCAGGCCCGCTCCCGCAAGCGACTCAGGCAACTCACTCATGTCCGTCAGTGAATACGACTCGGACTATATTCACGAACAGCTGAGCCCCCTCAGCACGATTCAGGTTCGCCGTATGTTTGGCGACGCAGGCGCCTATTGCGATGGTCTGTTCTGCGCCATCCTCGAGGAGGATAGCCTCTACCTGAAGGCCGATGACGCCAGCAGTGAGCATTTCCGCCAGGTAGGTCAGTCGTCCTTCAGCTACCAGCGCAAGGATGGCAAGCAGATCAGCATGAAATTTTATTCACCCCGGTAGAAGCGTTGGAAGATCAGGAGCAGTTGCTAGCGTGGTGCCGGGGCGCCATTGAGGTTGCGCAAAAGAAGCGCTAATGACACTCTAGCTGCCCACCAGATTTGGGCGGAATGTCCTGCCAGATAAGAGTTGTGGAGAGAGCAATGGCCGACAACGAACAGTGGTTTACCGAAAAGTGTGAAGAGGGCGGCAACGCCTTCGGCCTGCGCATCAAGGGCAAGCTGCACGAAGAGCAGTCCCGCTACCAGAAGATCGAGGTCTACGAGACTACCGACTGGGGCAACCTGATGGTGCTCGACGGCTACACCATGGTCAGCAGCCTCGACAACTTCCTCTACCATGAGATGATGGTCCACCCAGCTCTCTTCATCCATCCGGCGCCACAGCGGGTGGCAATCATCGGCGGCGGCGACTGCGGCACCCTGCGCGAGGTGCTGAAGCATCCGGAGGTGGAGCAGGTCACCCAGATCGATATCGACGAGCGGGTAACCCGGGTCTCCGAGCAATTCTTTCCGGAGCTGTGTGAGTCCAACCAGGATCCGCGTGCCGAGCTGCTGTTCATCGACGGCATCGAGTGGATGCAGCAAGCAAAAGCTGGCTCACTCGACATCATCATCGTCGACTCCACCGACCCAATCGGCCCCGGCGAGGTACTCTTTTCAGCTGACTTCTACCGCGCCTGCCAGCGCGCCTTGGCGGATGGCGGCCTGATGATCCAGCAGAGCGAGTCACCGTTGATCCACCAACTGATCATCCAGCGCATGTACCGCAATCTACACGACAGCGGCTTCAGCGACGTCAAGAGCCTGTTCTTTCCCCAGCCGATATACCCGAGCGGTTGGTGGAGCGCCACTTTGGGACGCAAGGGGGCGGCGATCGAGGGCTTCCGCGAACAGGATGTGGCACAGCGCAGCTTCGAGACCCGTTACTACAACAGCGATATCCACCGCGCCGCCTTCGCCGTTCCCGAATTTTTCCGCAAAATACTCGAGCCACAGAGCTGACCGGCTCTGCGGGTAATATTAAGCGGATCGGGGATTAACGACGTCCCCCCACAACCCCGCTAGCCTTCATACTCATGAAGTGATTCTGTGGCCAACAGAATCGCAAATCCTCTTCGTGCCGGGTGAGGTCGGCACTTCCAGCCTGGCGAGGGCATGTTTTCGGCTAAAGATGCCGCATCTCCAGCCGAAAATCACCCTAAGGGGCGGTGCCTAAGAATCACCTATCCTGACGCGCCTGGGAAATCATCAGCCGACTGACAATTCAGCCAAGCCTGATTAAAAATGAACAAAATATCACCTTGTCAAATTCTCGACCCTATCGAGACCGCCCAGAACCGCAACCGGGCAGCGATGGAACTCCTGCAACAGCACCAGATTCCGCCCAGCCCGGTCTGCTACGCTGTGGCCTACGAATACGTAGCACAACGGACTCCAACCCTGAATCAGGCACTTGATCAACATCTCGAAAAGCATGGCAGCCTCAATCCCCACCTGCTCAGGGAGTTCTTCGAGACGCACTTCGAGGGCGGCACTGAACTACAGCTTGACGATCACATCGCCAGCCTGCATGACACCCTCTATAAGGTGCTGGAAGGAGTTTCCAGCGCCTGTCATGGCATCAGCGACTTTGGCCGGCTACTTGAAGGGCAGATGGAGTCACTACAGGGGCAGACCGACCTTGGCAGCGTTCGTCGCATCGCCGACACTCTACTGCAGGCCACCAACCAGGCGATCTCCAATAACCAAAAGATACAGGACAACCTAGCGTCAGCCGAACGCAATACCACAGAGCTGCGGAATCAGGTCGAACAGCTACGGGAGGAGGCACACCGGGACAGCCTGACCGGTCTCTATAACAAGAAGGTCCTCAATCAACGCCTTAGCCAGTGCATTGAAAGCAGCATCGAGAGCCAGACAACGCTGTCAGTACTGATGCTCGACATCGATCACTTCAAGCATTTCAACGACAGCTTCGGTCACCTGATCGGTGACGAGGTAATCCGGCGCGTCGCTCAGACATTGCAACAGAGGGCGCGGAAGAATGACATCGCCGCCCGTTATGGCGGTGAAGAGTTCACCCTGGTGTTACCCAATACCTCACTTGAGGATGCGATCAAGGTGGCGGAGATGATACGAAGCACAGTCGGCAAACTGGTGCTGGTGAGAAAGAGCACCAAGGAGAAGCTACCCGGCATCACTATCTCGGTGGGCGTTGCCAGCCTACACCCGGAGGACTCCATAGAGACTCTACTGGAACGTGCCGACCAAGCGCTCTACTACGCCAAAAACCACGGTCGTAACTGCACCATTTCCGAATCGCTGCTTATCACCGAGACTGACAGCAACAACCAGAAGATCGCTTACTGAACCTGCTTGCAGCAGCGCATCTGCTGTGCCTGACACAAAAAAAGGGGTGCCAATGGCACCCCGAAAGTGAGAGAGGTCTAATTATTTAATATCGGGATCAGCGACCCGCGCCGTGTGAGCCAGTGAACTCGGGGTAGGCCTCCAGACCACACTCGCCGATATCCACGCCTTCGTACTCCTCCTCCTCACTGACACGGATTCCCATCACAAGCTTGATGATCAGCCAGACGATGAAAGAGGCGCCGAAGGTCCAGGCGAAGATGGTGCCCAGGCCTAACAACTGAGCCCCCAGGGTCGCATCAGGGTTAGAGAGCACTACCGCGAGCAGGCCCCACATACCGACCACACCGTGTACCGAGATGGCACCCACCGGATCGTCGATCTTCAGCTTGTCCATGAAAATGATGGAGAAGACTACCAGCACGCCGCCGACTGCGCCGACGATGGTCGCCAGCAGCGGAGTCGGAGTCAGCGGTTCAGCGGTGATCGCCACCAGACCGGCCAGCGCGCCGTTGAGCGTCATGGTCAGATCGGCCTTGCCGAACAGTGCACGTGCAGTCAGCAGCGCGGCAATCACACCACCGGCAGCGGCAGCGTTGGTGTTGACGAAGACCATAGCCACCGCATTCGCCTCTTCGATGTTGGAGAGCTTCAGCTCAGAGCCACCATTAAAGCCGAACCAGCCTAGCCACAGGATGAAGGTACCCAGGGTCGCCATCGGCATGTTGGCACCCGGAATGGCGTTGACCCGCCCATCGGCCGTGTACTTACCCTTACGTGCGCCCAGCAGCAGCACCCCGGCCAAAGCCGCAGCAGCGCCGCACAGATGCACCACGCCGGAACCTGCGAAGTCACTGAAGCCAGCGGCATCCAGGAAACCGCCACCCCACTTCCAGTAACCCTGCAGTGGGTAGATAAAGCCGGTCATCACTACCGAAAAGGCAAGAAAGGCCCACAACTTCATGCGCTCCGCCACCGCACCGGAGACGATCGACATGGCGGTGGCGACGAATACCACCTGAAAGAAGAAGTCGGACATGCCCGAGTAGTAAGTCTCGCCGTTGCTCTTCAGCACATCATCGACACTGTTGTCACCGCCGAACATAAATCCCAGATCAAGCGCCGGGATAAAACCGTTGCCGCCATCCGGATACATGATGCCGTAGCCCACCAGCATGTACATGATGCAGGCAATAGCGAACAGGGTGATGTTTTTGGTCAGGATCTCGGCAGTATTCTTGGCCCGCACCAGGCCGGCCTCAAGCATGGCGAAGCCTGCTGCCATCCACATTACAAGTGCACCAGATACCAGAAAATAGAAGGTATCGAGCGCATAACTAAGCTGTGTGATCGCTTCCACGATTGTCTCCTCCAGAAGAGTTGGTCTTAGAGCGCTTCGCTACCGGTCTCGCCAGTACGCACTCGCACTGCCTGTTCCAGTGGCATCACAAAGATCTTGCCGTCACCGATCTTGCCGGTCTTGGCCGCTCCGGAGATCGCCTCCAGTACCTGATCGACAACACCGTCATCCACCGCAATCTCGACCTTGATCTTGGGCAGAAAATCGACGACATACTCGGCGCCACGATAGAGTTCGGTATGGCCCTTCTGGCGACCGAAGCCCTTTACCTCGGTCACAGTGATACCGGTGACGCCTATATCGGAGAGCGCCTCACGGACATCATCGAGCTTGAAGGGCTTGATGATTGCAGAAATCATTTTCATGCTGTTTTCTCCTCAATGGGTGGAGCAGCAGCTGCGCTCCACCCTTGATTGTGTTGAACCGGGGCTTTAGAAGGATTTGCTCCAAGGAGACCAGCGCACGCATATCCTTATCGGCACCAGCGGTGGCGTCGGTATCGGAGAGGGTGAAGGTCACGTCGCCATAGTCACCGGCGCTCTTGGAGAGGTCGATCTGATAGTGGGTCAGGTCATCACTGCCGGCGGCATCGTAGTCGTAGACACCGATAGTGCCGCCGATCGAGAAATCCTGGGGCAGATCGAAGCTGGCACCGACGAAGTAGTAGAGATCGCCTTCAGAGGGATCGTTGTCGGCGGAGACAGTGTAGGCCAGGCCGGCGTTCACAAACATGAAGCTGGCGTTGGCGTAGACCTCAGCAAAATCCGCATCCGCATCATCTTTATACATGTAGTAGATAGCGCCCAGATCGTAACCGAAATCACCCGCCTCACCGGCAAAACCACCATAGAAGTCGAGCTCAAAACCATCGGTGACATTAGAGGCCCAAGTGCCCAGGTAGATGCCGCTATCGAAGCCTGCATCCAGGCCACCGGAGACGGCGGCGCCGTCAGAGGTCTGGGTCATACCGCGCCAGATGTAGTTGCTGGTGGCACCGACATTCATGCTGACTTCCGTCTCAGCCAGGGTCTGGGTGGAAGCAGCAATCATCGCAACACTGCATGCCAGGGCTAGTTTTTTCATCTTCATTTCGCTACTCCTAAAATCTCTTGCCGTTTGTAGTGAGTTGTATTTGTTCAGCGCAAAAAACCAGAGGTTCCCGCTTACAGCCACTTTTAGCAGAAACCGTGCCAAATCAGTAAACACCATCATAAACAATACGTTATACATCTATTTCTAGTTTTTCTCCGCATCACGCAAAATGCGCCGCACCAAGATGCGGCACCGTGACAGGGCGCGCATCCCCGCCTCGCACCAAATTGATGCATTAGAGGCCAGAGAGTGAAGCAGCTATCTGGACAACAAAACGCCCGCTGGGCTAAGGTGTGCGGATGTTCGATCCTAAACTTATCGATGAGCTGGCTGAACGCCTCGCCGGCAGCGTCCCTGGAGGGATTCAGCTCCTGCAGGCGGACCTGCAGAAGAATCTTCGCACCACCCTAGAGGCGGGGCTGACCCGCATGAATCTGGTCACCCGCGAGGAGTTTGACGTACAGCGCGCAGTATTGACACGCACCCGCGAGAAACTGAGCCGGCTGGAAGCTGAGATCAGGGAGCTGGAAGCGCAGATCGCCAAGCGCAGCTAGGAGCCTCTGAGCGAGGCTGGGCGAGCAGCCTTGCGGCCCAAATTCATTCAGAGGCGCCTTAACCTCACCCACCCACTACCAAGGAAGGTAGGCATGTCACTGGCCATCCTCTATTGCCGCGCCCAGGTTGGCATCCAGGCCCCTCTGGTCACCGTCGAGGTCCATCTGGCCAACGGCCTGCCCGCACTCTCCATCGTCGGCCTGCCCGAGATGGCTGTGCGTGAAAGCAAGGAGCGAGTGCGTGGCGCACTGCTCAACAGCGGCTTCGAGTTCCCGGCGCGGCGCATCACCATCAACCTAGCCCCCGCCGACCTGCCCAAGGAGGGCGGCCGCTTCGACCTGCCGATCGCGCTCGGCATCCTTGCCGCCTCCGGGCAACTCCCGAAAAACATTCTGCAAGAGTATGAGTTTCTCGGCGAACTAGCCCTCTCCGGCGAGCTGCGGCCAGTTCGCGGCACACTGCCCGCAGCCATCGCCGCCAGATCGGCACAGCATCAGCTGATCCTGCCGCGCACCAACCTGCCTGAGGCACAGCTGGTGGAGGGGCTGCAAGCCTTCCCTGCCGAGCATCTGCTGGCAGTCTGCAACCATCTCACAGGGACACAGCCGCTCGCTTCAGATAAGCCTGACGCACCACCGACCACCATCGAACCGACAAACCCCGATCTCGCCGAGGTGATCGGCCAACCGCAGGCCAAACGCGCCCTGGAGATTGCCGCC
Organism: endosymbiont of Riftia pachyptila (vent Ph05); assembly: GCF_000224455.1. Classification (NCBI taxonomy): domain Bacteria; kingdom Pseudomonadati; phylum Pseudomonadota; class Gammaproteobacteria; species endosymbiont of Riftia pachyptila. Next base: position 1,235 of record NZ_AFOC01000116.1, on the reverse strand, counting down.
GCCGGCAACCACTCACTGCTGTTTATCGGACCACCCGGCACCGGCAAATCGATGCTCGCCAGCCGCCTGGCTGGCATCCTGCCGCCACTCTCCGAGGCCGAGGCACTGGAAACCGCCGCGCTGCACTCCATCAGTGGCAACGAACCTGATCCACGCAACTGGCGCCAGCGTCCATTTCGCAGCCCCCATCACACCGCCTCCGCGGTGGCCCTGGTAGGCGGCGGCAGCAACCCCAAACCAGGCGAGATCTCACTGGCCCACAACGGCGTGCTGTTCCTCGACGAGCTGCCGGAATTCGAGCGCCGGGTATTGGAGGTGCTTCGCGAACCCATTGAGAGCGGCCAGATCACCATCTCCCGCGCCGCCCGCCAAGCCAGCTTCCCCTCCCGCTTCCAGCTGGTTGCCGCCATGAACCCCTGCCCCTGCGGCCATCTCGGGGATGGCTCCGATCGCTGCCACTGCAGCGCAGAACAGATCAGCCGCTACCGCGCCCGCATCTCCGGGCCACTGCTCGACCGCATTGACCTGCAGCTGGAGGTGCCCCGCCCCGACCCGCGTCTGCTACTCCAGCGCCATAGCGATGGCGAAGAGAGTAGCCTGCAGGTACGCCAGCGAGTCGAGCAGTGCCGCCGACGTCAACTCGATCGTCAGGGCACCACCAACAGCCGACTGGCCGGCCGTCAGCTCGAGCGCCACACAGCCCCGGATCCGGCCGGCCATCAGCTGCTGCTGCGCGCGATGCAGCGTCTCGGCTTCTCGATGCGTGCCTACCATCGCATTCTCAAAGTGGCCCGCACCATTGCCGACCTCAATCAGGCGGATCAGATCGGCGTCAACCACATCAGTGAGGCGATCACCCTGCGGCGCCTCGACCGTCGCGATACAGCTGCCGTTTAACCCGAGGCACTGGTACACTCCGCGCCATGTTGCGATTCGACCATCTGACGCTGCGCCGCGGCAGCAAACTGCTGTTCGCCGACGCCCAATTCACCCTGCATGCTGGCTGGAAGATTGGCATCACCGGCGGTAACGGCTGCGGCAAATCGAGCCTGTTCAGCCTGATCCTCGGCCAGTTGCAGGCCGACGAAGGGGAGCTTGAGCAGCCGCCTCGGCTGGAGATCGCTCATGTCGCCCAAGAGACCCCGGCGCTCGAGCGCGCCGCCATCGAATATGTCATCGACGGTGACCAGGAGCTACGCCGCATCGAGGCGGAGCTGGCGGAAGCTGAGGCGAGT
>NZ_AFOC01000117.1:0-9132 GCF_000224455.1 endosymbiont of Riftia pachyptila (vent Ph05) | reverse complement strand
AATAAGGCATCACAAACTAGCAAGACTGAAAAGTCCCGAGAATCATCACGTCAATTGGCTGTAAAAATAGATGCATTTAAAAAACAACTAAAGCAATCCTCGGCGGAAAATGAAAATACTTTAACTCGTTTTTGGCATCAGTCTACTGCAATAATTGGGCGAGAGATAGATCAACTAATTCATGGTTATGTTGAATTAGCAACTTCCGAAAAAACTCTTAAACATCTTCTTGATGCAAAAATGCACCTATATACTGCGGAACACGATCTACTTGTCAGTCACAATGTTAAAGATTCTGCACAAGAACTAGATAGCGTGCTTAAATACTTGGATAAGGCCGATCAGGTCGCTAAAAAGCCGATACAGAAAGAAATTAACGATTTAAATACAAAAATAAATCTATTAAAGGAGCAGGTAAAACAAAGTCATGAGGCGTGGAAAGATAATGATGAAATTTTATATCTCAACCAGGCGAAAAAGAGCCTAGCAAAGGCCAAAGACAAGGCGTCGCCGCAAACTAAATTGCGAATTGAGTTAATTGAAGCCGATATTCAAACATTACGGGCAGATATTGAAAGAAGAAACATTAAGAATAACTATGAATCTTGCATGGCAACGTTGAGGGGTATTATAAACGAATTATAAGTACAGGGGCTCAAGTTATCAGCTAATAAACGCTTGCGCTCGGACAAAATAAAGCTACGTCGCTTTGCTCCTTCACTTTACTTTGCCGGTGAAGCGAGTCGCTAGGTGAACCGTAAGAACAGGGAAGAAATTAATGTTAAACGTAAAACAGACGAAACTGAAAGTATTGTAATTTTCGAACCTGATGGTTCGTTGTCTGACTGGGTTGAGAGAATTCAAATAGGCGGCAACACGATCGAGGCGGATGCAAACCATCTCCCGCTGCTGACCTGCCCAGTACATTTGTACGGGGCAGGTTCCCACTGAAGCAGACTTCAAGTATGCCGCCAGCATAGTAAGCTTTGCTGGTTGTAAAATTGCTAAAGCTGAAGGCTTTCGGCGATTGCCAGTAGGCGTTTTTTGTCTTCATCGCTGAACCTACGGAAGATTTTCAGCAGGCGCTTTTCTTGTTTTGTGAGGTGGTCTTCTGTGTCGGCGGTGGGGGTGAATTGGTCGAGGGTATCGGTTTCTTGCCAGGCTTGAGCATTGGCGAATAGGCCTTCTTCTTTTCTCCAGCCGATGAGTTCGTAGTTTCCCATGGCGCCTCGTTCGAGGCGCTCGTATTGTTCATCTGTGATTTTTAGCGTGTAGAGGCGGCTGCCGGTTTCTGTTGCCTGGGCTGCCCGTTCCAGGGTGGCTTTTCCCAGGTGGCCGGCGATGATCTCGACCTGGGTGAAATCTACGCGTCTTCCCTTTATTTCAAAGTGACTGTGCTGTGCCAGCAGAAGGGTGAAGCCCTCGCTGTGTTCGCCAGTGACTATTGCAATCACCCAGCCATCCCCTTCACACAGGGCATCCAGCAGCTCGGCACCATCCTCGTCTGAGAGGGCATAGGCGACGTAGAACGGTGCGCCCTTGCCTTCAGTTAGCCAGATCAATGAGGCGTTTTCGGTGCGTGAGATTGCGCGGAGTACGTCAGATGACGGTGTGCGCCCTGCATTGCGAAGCGCATTGATGGTTGCTTTTGTCAGTCCGGTGGACTCAAGCCACGGGGTGATATAACGCCCGCCTGATAGAAAATTAATTTTTGATAAGAAATCGTTATGAGCAGATGGCATGTCGTCGCTTGACCGGTAGCGAATGCGCTACTAAGGTAGTGTTAACGGTACCCGACGAAATCGCAGGAACATAAAACAGCATCCTAAATCATGGAGCGTGAAATGAAAAACATCCAGCGACCCAAAACCTTGTTTGTGGACCCAGCTATTCACAAACGCCTCAAACTGCTGGCGGCGGAGAGAGGTACCTCTGTGAAAGATCTGGTCGAGGCCTTTGTTCAAGCGGGGCTGGAACAAGCAGAACAGAAAAATGCGGCTTGAGACTAAGGAAACAGAAATGGACTTGCCACAACAACTCTACAACGAGGCCTTTGGCCCTGGTGTTTATCGCACCCCGCGCAGCCGCGCCTACGAGGAGGGGGTGATGTCGGCCTTGGTCTATCGCTTTAATGGCGAGCGCATGTCGCGGCCCTATGAGGTCGGCACTGCCGAAGCCGATGCCTGGTTCGCCGGAACCCGTGAAGGGCATCGGCGCTGGCGAGATTGGCAGGAGAAACAGGCGGCAGCCGCCTGAGAGAAGAGAGGCCCCAGCCGGTGCGGCAACACTGGCTGGGGCGAACGAGGCAGCAGGACTTGGCTTGAGCACCTTCATCCGTACATCCTCGCGTGAAATAGGGTAGTCGATCTCTCCATACGCGAAAAGCCTAGTCCGCTGTCTCTCACTGATCCACGTGAGAGGAACGCACAGTGTTACGGGAAATACCATCCCACTGGACGCCGGTGCAGGAGGCTGCCTGGCGGACCGTCCACGAGTTTCGGAAGGGAATGAAGGGCGGCGCCGAGGCGCTGGGCCCAATGCTCGGCAAGAGTGCTGGCACCCTGTCGAATGAGGTCAATCCTGAGTCATCCAGCCACAAGCTGGGGCTGGAGGATGCCATCACCCTGCAGTTGATGGCGCAGGATTACCGCCTGCTGCACGCCTTCAGCCACACCTTGCACCACATCTCTATCCAATTGCCGGATGCAGAGCCGGTCGGGGATGTGGAGCTGCTCGATAAGTTCAGCGCCTGGCAGGCAAAGATGGGCTGTACCTGTGAGGTGATCCACCAGTCTTTGGCCGATCATCGGGTCACGCTGACTGAGGCCCGGGCGATCAAGACCGCGGGCTATCGGCACATTCAGGCCTTCCTTGAATTTCTTTCACGTATCGAACAACTAGCGGAGGCGGAAGATGCACGCAGAACGATACTTGCTTGATGTGCCGCAAACCATCCAGCTGCTGGAGCTGTTGGGCGGCGGTGTTCCCAGCTGGATGACTGTCCCAGGCTTGCCCGATCAATTGCCGTTTGTGCCGGGGCGGCATGGGGCGGCGATGGATCTGGCTGTCGATGTGATGCCACCGGCCGTGGTGGCGTCGATTCGGGCGGCGGCAGCACCGGATCAGGATGCTGTTGATGATGCCTTGCCGCCAGCGTTGACGTTAAAGGTGGCGGTGTTTCTGTCGGCACGTGGTGTACTGCGGGAGGTCGGCCATGTCGGTGCCTGACTTTCTGGCCAAGCATGGTATTCGCCGGGTTGAAGACAATATTCCGTCCGGGCATCAGCTGCGGGTTGGCACTTCGGTTTTTTTCCTGCTCTTTAAAGACGAATTGATGTCGGCCTGCACGGTAAGCAGTGAAGCCGCTGCGCCGGTACAGGCTCCCATCGCCGTGGAGCCTGACCCGGATGAGCTGGAGCTGTTGGCCGCAATGGAGACCATCGCGCGGATCCAGAAGAAGAGGAGGGAAGGGCGATGATTCGTCTGCTTCGTGCCGGTGTTTTTGCCGCTTCCGGCGATCGCCGGAGGCTGTGGCTGGAGATCGGCCAGCCCCTGATTATTGGCCCCCAGTTGGTGCTGACGGCGTTGGAGAACATTCAGGACGGCGAGCGGGAGCTGGTGATCCGCATCGAGTCCCCTACGACTGCGTTTGAGTCGGTTGTTCCGGCGGGGGCGGTGGTGAGCTGCAACGGCTGGGCCAGCCTCTGGGTAGTGCCCAGGGCGGTCGAGCAGGGTGCCTCCGGGGCTTCCCGGCGGGTGTTTCTTGAGTTTGTTCGCACAACCCGCTCTCTTAAGTGGGCGAGTNGAATCAATACGGAGATCAGAGAATGGAAATCATCATCAATCATCGTGAGCTGGCAGCCTCCACATGCATTCCAGAGAGCATGAAGGAGACGCTGGCGGTGGCGCTTCAGTATTGCCTGAAGGTGGCTGTATCACAGGACACGTCAGGTGCTCGCGTGGTCGCCCAGGGGCTGCTGTCGGCCTACAACGGGCAGCGCTTCCGGTTCGATGTATCGGATCTGGCCCTGCTGGATGCGGTGCTCTGTGAAAACCTGCTGGACGTGTTCCGGCTGCGCCACCTGGGGCGTGAACCGCACATGCTGATCCTCAACGGTGGGGCTGTGTTTGAGCATCTTGCGTTGGTGTGGGGCCTTGAGGGCCAGCGGGGTGAGTCATGAACCGGCGGGTGTTTGAGCGCTACCTGAAAGAGGGCGAAGAGCGGCAGCTGTTCCAGACGGTGAATCAGTTCAAGAGCGTGCTGGCCCGGCGGGACTACGCCTGGATGCGCTTCATGCGCCAGACCGGTATTCGAGTCGAGACCATGGCGGGTCTGAGCGTGGGGGATGCCACGGCGGCGCTGCGGGATCGTTACCTGATCTTGCGCCCCGAGATCACCAAGCGGAGCCAGGGCGGCAAGGTGTTTCTGACCAATAAGGCGCGGCGGGCGCTGCGCGATCTGCTGCAGATCCGGCGGGAGATGGGCTACCCGGAGAGTGCGGATCTGCCTCTAGTCTACTCCCGGAAACACAAGCGGATGAGCATCAGGAGCTATCAGGACCGGATGCGCCACTGGTGCCGAGCCGCTGGTTTGGAAGTGAAGGCGTCTCCGCACTGGTTCCGCCACACCTTGGCCAAGCGGTTGATGAAGAACTCGACCGCTAAAGATCCCCGCGGTGTGGTGCAGGGTGCGCTGAACCAGCGTGACCCTCGCTCAACGGCGGTTTATACGCTGCCGGATCGTGAAGACATTGAAGACGCCATGGAAGAGGTCTCGTGAATATCTCTGCTGGTTGGCAGCGGCTGAGGTGTGCATTCGTGCATGGATCGGACGTGCGCACATAACGATGAGAAGGCCTGAGTAATCCATGCGATAGGGGCGGGGTGGAATCTCTTCATCTCCGGCCAGGGCCCCGGGGTGACCGTTTAACTCTTCCGGCAGCCTTCTGCCTGGCATTTTTACAGGAGAACAGCATGTTCGATGTGACGATGGTGGGTTTGTATTTGATGCTCTGCGCAGCGGTTCTGCACTGGTGTCAGATGACGATCCCAAGGGCGGTGGATGTTCTGATCGGCGACAGCCTCTTCATGGTGTTTATGAGTGTTCTGCTGTTCCCGCTGGCGGTGTTGCTGTTGGTGCTGATCCACAGATGCCAGCAAGGGGAGCAGGCCGACGCGCCGCAGGGCGAATGAAGAAGGTCAACCTGTCTCGGATCCCCAGAGAGCGCAAGCGTGAAGCCTGGGAGAAGCTGCAGCGTGACTATCCCGCCCAGGCTGAGCTGGTTGAAAGCGAGTTTGTGCAGGAGATGGCGCAGGCCTTTGATGGGGAGATTGTTATTTATCTGCCGGAGGCGGGTGACAACTTAACAAGGTAATGACCATGAAACTGAGAGAGATTGAATGCAGCCAGCTTGTAGGGAATCAATTTGCCGGCGTCCACAGCAGGTAGTTTTATGGCTTCAACTGAAGAACTCAAACAGCGTATCGATCTCTATGACCTGGCCGCTAAGCTGGGTCTGGAGCGCCCCCAGAGCCGGGGCAACTACAAGAGCCCTCGGCACCCAGACAAGAGCCCGTCGCTGTCGATCTTCGCCGACGGCACCCGCTGGAAAGATCACTCTTGTGATGATGCGGCCGGCACCTGCATCGACCTAGTGATGTATGTGGAAGAGTGCCCGGTGGATGAGGCGATCCGCCGGCTGCATGAGATTTACGGTATTCCTCTGGATCGCCCCGATGCGCCCAGGCGCGAGCTGTCGTTTGAGGAGAATGTGGCTGGCCGCTGTCTGGCTCAGGCGATCAGGTGAAGGCTTTCCTGGTGGAGACACGAAAGATCGCGGAAACGGCGGTGGAGCGGGCGATTCGTGGCAAGTCGCTGGGGTTTAACACCTTCCTTCCACCAAGCGCCAGGTGGGGGAGGTGGGCTATGGCGGCCCGGCGGCGGCCTTCATTGTGCGCACTCTCAACCCTGGCCATGTGAAGGCGGTGGATATGCGCTATCTGGACCCGTCACTGAATGGTGAGGTGAAGACTCAAACCATCGGCGAGAAGTTCGGCCATATCTGGACGGCTGACCTGCGGGCGCTGAAGGCGGCGCGGCGGGTGTTTGTGGTGGAGTCCGCCATCAATGCGCTGTCGATCGATAGCTGTAGCCTGCCTGGCACTGCCACGGTGGCATCCCGTGGCACCGGCAATGTGGATAACATCGACTGGCGTTTCCTCCAGGGCAAGGAGGTTATCGTGGCGATGGACAATGACGCGCCCAACGAGCGCACCGGCTATTGCCCTGGGCAGAAGTCGGCCTGGTCGGTCTATGAGCAGCTGACGGGGCTGAATATCTCGGCGATGCTGCTGGATCAGTCGGAGTGGGATGACGCTGGCTGGAATGATCTGAACGACGTGCTGCAGGATGTGGGCGCATCGGGCCTCAAGATCGAGCTGAACAGGCTGGAGCACTGGGCCATTCCAGGGATGATCGGGGATGCCGAGCGGCAGAAGGGGCGGTCCCGTTTGTTCCTGCCATCTTATGACTTCGCGCACTACTGGAAATACCGGGTCAAGCCGGATTTCACCACCTATGTGAGTAAGGTGGAGAAGGATGATGAGGCGGGGGATGACAAGCTGACAATGCAGGATCTGTGCGGGTTCCGTGTTGCTGGCATTAGCCGGGTGACGGTCGCCAGTGCGCTCTCGACCATGACCGGGGAAGTCGATGCCCAAGCCGCAGGTGCTATTTTCTGTCTCGGTGCAGGCGCCCCGGCATGGCGCTAACCTGCAGCGCCGGGTGTTTGAGGATGAGCAGCTGCACAATGTGGATCAGTGGCGGAAGTTTGGCCCGGTGTTTCAGCCCAGTGCGTTCAATCGGATGGTGAGTATCCTGGAGCGCAGTGCTGACCTTGGGGCCCGGCATGCGGTCAATTTTGTTGGGCTGGCCTGGCGTGAGGGCAAGCTGGTGGTGAATGAAGGACCGGACTGCTATTTCACGAATCCGCAGCAGCAGTGCCCCTACCATAACCTGACCTTTCACTCGGGCTCGAAAGAGGATGCACGACAGGTCATCAACGCCTACCAGGCCACCTTTAAGCACAATGCGGCCCTGCAGCTGCTGGTGTGGGGTTTGGGTGCACATCTGAAGGCGCTGCTGGGGTTCTGGCCGCACATGATCATGCAGGCCGACAAGGGCTCGGGTAAATCGACCCTGATCAAACGGCTGGAACGGACTCTCACCTTCACTATGTTCTCTGGGCAGTCGCTTGAGACTGTGTTCCGTATCGTTACCTCTATCTCTTCTACCTCGCATCCAGTGGGCTGGGAGGAGATCTCGGCGCGCAGACAGCAGACGATTGATGCCGCGGTGAACCTATTGCAGGAGAGCTACCAGTACACCATCAACCGACGTAATTCGGAGATGACTGAGTACATCCTCTCGGCGCCGGTGCTGATGGCCGGTGAGGATGTGCCGGTGCGCTCCTTGCTGGGTAAGGTGGTGCGGGCCAGCTTGAAGCCGGGAGCCAAGGGCACGCTGATGCGCGAGTCGTTGCCCCGGTTCCCGATGCTGCAGTGGCTGCAGTTCCTCGCAAAACACTACGACCGCAGCCAGATTCAGGAGATCTATGGGCGCTATCGCAAGCGCTGTCTGGATCTTTCCCGTGCCTCTGGTGACGACGATGGCGCGGTGCGCATGGCGGGTAACTATGCGGCGGTGCTGATGGCCTGGCGGCTGCTGTGTGAGTTTGCTGGGGTGGAGGAGTCTCAGGGCGACTTTCCTCAGGATGTGCTGCATGAGATGAATGAGCACATCTCAGAGACCAGCCAGGACCGGGAGCCGTGGGTGTGGATCATGGAGATCGCGCTGTCGGAGATCGATCGGGGTGAGTTTCGCTATCCGCATATGTTTGACTCGGTGCAGGACGACGAGCGCGTCGATGTGGAGTGCCTGTTGGTGCGCACCAGCAATATCATGGACCACATCGCCCATTCACCGGCGCTGCGGGACCGCTGGAATGCCTTGCCGGTGAAGTCCGACCGGGTGTTCAAGCGCCAGCTGCGCCAGGCCGGGGTTATTGTGGCCGAGAATAAGGAGCGGGTGATCAACAGTCGGCGGGTGAGCAACCTGGTGGCTGTCGATCTGGATGCCTTGGTCCGCTACGGGCTGTCGGTGGGCTGGAAGGAAACGGCGCCAGTGTGAGGGGCCGATCAAGCGGATGCGCCCGTCCGGCCGCGCCTCGCGCGACCTATGCCGCCACGGGATCTATATCGCGGTCCAGCCGATCGCCGATCTTTGCCTCCGTCACGGCCAGATCGTAGGCGCTTTGCAGGTTCATCCAGAACTGCGCCGAGGTGCGGAAATACCGCCCCAGCCGCAGCTCGGCTCAGCATGTCGCCACTCCTAGTGGTAGTCGATCAGGCGCACTGCTGCTCGCGGACATGTGAGGCGCGCCAAGCCTCGATCACCTCAAGAAGCCCTCTGCAACGGCAGCACCTCACGCTCGATCTCGTCCTGCTTCCGCCGGGCCGCCTTCAGCTCATAGGCGGCCTGAAGGTTCATCCAGTACATTGGCGTGGTGTTGAAATAGCGGGCCAGCCGCAGCGCGGTATCCACCGTAATGCCGCGCCGCTCCCGCACCACGTCATTGATCCGTGGCGCGGAGACCCGCAGCGCGGTGGCCAGCGCATTGGCGCTCATGCCCAACGGCTCCAGGTACTCCTCGCGGAGAATCTCGCCGGGGTGAATTGGTCTCATCTGGTTCATGCGTCTGTCCTCCTAGTGATAATCGGTGATCTCCACATCGCACGGCGCGTCCGTCCAGGAAAAGCAGATGCGCCACTGCTGATTGATGCGGATGCTGTATTGACCCTGCCGGTCGTCACTGAGCTTCTCCAGCCGGTTGCCGGGCGGCAAGCGCAAATCCGCCAGTTCGACCGCGCAGTCGAGCATCTGCAACTTGCGTTCCGCCTGTGCGCGAAAGGCCCGGAACTGCCGGGGGCATTGCCCCTCATAGAGCGCCTGGGTCTGCTTGCACTTGAAGCTTTTAATCATGGGGGCAAGAGTATAACGAGCGGCGTTAAACGTCAAGCGTTATACGCCGATGTTGACACACCCCGCGCCAACCGGGCCTATGCACAAGAGCC
>NZ_AFOC01000118.1:0-9026 GCF_000224455.1 endosymbiont of Riftia pachyptila (vent Ph05) | reverse complement strand
ATGCTCGCTATCGCAGACCACTGTTTCGCTATCTGCAACGACAGGGCGGAGATGCATCCAGCAGTGAAGAGCTCTATCAGGATATCTGGCTGCGGGTGATCGATGCCCGTAATCAGTGGCGCAGCGAGCAGGGGTTTAGTCCCTGGTTCTATCGCATCGCCCACAATCGCTTGGTCGATCATTGGCGCAGCCGGCGGCCCGCTGAGTCGTTTGAGTCGACAGATGAAGTGGTAACGCTCGATCAGCGCTGGCCTGACGGCTGGCTGTTGATCCGCCAATGCGTGGAGCGCCTGTTCACGTTGTTGGGAGGGCTGAGTGAGACGCAGCGCAGCGCCTTTCTGCTGAAAGAGGAGGCGGGGCTAAGCCTGCAGCAGATCGCCATAGTCACTGGAACCGGTCGGGAGACAGTGAAGAGTCGGCTGCGCTACGCTCTGCGTCGGTTACGCGCCGGCCTGGAGGGGTGCGATGAGTACGCATAATGAAGAGTGGCACGATGCACGGATCTCGCAGCTCTATCGTGCAGGCAGTCGGGAGGAGCCGCCAGAACAGCTCGACCGAATGATTCGTGCACATGCGCATCGAGTGGTGGCCAGACACAGACGCCCGTTGCTCATGGGTGGGCTAGCCACCGCGGCGGTGGTGATGCTCAGTCTTGGGCTGATCCTGAAGTCTCTCGATCAAGCACCACTGCAGGAGGCGCTAGATCTTGTTCCCGCAGAGACAGAATCAGCTGTGATGAGCGGGTGGGAGCCTGCTGAGCGAAAGCGGTTTAAATCCTCAGCACCGTCTTCGCCCAGACCGTCTATGCTGCCGGAACAAGCAGAGGAAGAGGATCCGTTTGAGGATCTGTTCCGCGACACGCAGTCAGACGCAGGGATGAGCATACAGCAGGCAGATATCTCTGATTGTTTGAGCATCCACTATCCAGCATCCCCTGATGAGTCTGTTTGGCAGCAGGCATTGAGAATGCAGTTGCAGGCGGCGGATAGTCGCGCTGCCGAATGCCTGAGGCAGGCGTTTTTTAACCGATTTGGCCGGGAGTTGCCGCCACATAACGGGGAAGAGGGGAGCGATGGACGATAGTGCAGAGTTCAATCGTCTGCGTTGGCAGTGTCGGCGCGGCATGCTGGAACTCGACCTGCTGCTGATGGGGTTTCTGGATCAGCATTACCGGCAACTGGATCAAGCGCAACTCGATGGCTTTGACCGGCTGTTGCGCCACCCCGATCAGTCGCTGCAGGCCTGGTTGCTCCAGGGAGGGGATGGGATTCCCGAAGAGCTTGTGTCGATCATCAGTTTTCTTCGGCAGGGAAGCCAGCAGGATGCAGAGAACCACTGAAGCGATCCAAATTAGTCCCAGACTCTCTCTCACCCTGGGTGTTTGGGTGGTGACAGCGCATCTGGTCGCAACCTGGGCTGTGTTGCTGCTGATCGAAGTTACACTCTGGCTGAAGCTGCTGATGTTGGGGATGCTGGCGCTCTCATTTGTGATCGAGACCAGGCGCCACATCTTTCACAGAGGCGCTGCCTCGATCCGCGAGGCTAGGTGGATATCGGATGGAAAGTGGCGCCTGCAGCTGCGTGATGGCAGTTCGATCGAGGCAGAACTGCTCCCTTCCAGTTTCGTCAAACCCTGGTTGGTAGTGCTGCACTTTCGCTGTGTGGGAGTGCCACGCCGCCGGTCGCTGGTGTTGCTGGCTGACTCGCTGGATCGCGCTGCCGCACGCCGTCTGCGAGTTCGCCTGCTGCAGGGCAGGGCGCGTCAGGAGAGTGTTCTGGGAAAGTAGCTGTCCGGAGGGAGAGATGCATTTTATCGCCGTGATCGAAGAGGAGGCCGGAATGACGAATAAGGCGACTAATGCGTGACATTCAGCTTGAGCAATTGCCATTCGGTTCTGACGTCACCATCTCATAAATAACTTTAAGGCGTTGTTGCGATATTTCAATGCCGAACTGCTCTGCAAGGCGCTTCTGGGCCTCCATCAGCGTCCGAGGTGGTGGCGACAGGCGTCGTAGAAATTCGCCAATGTCTTCGATCATCGCCCATGGATAGATCAACCAGCGCCATTTAATAACCTTTCTGGCGTAGTAATCCACAGCAGAGGTAGTAGTGATTTTATGATGCATTACGGCAGTACGAAATTCATCGGGTTGGAATGTTTGTAAATGCTTGGTGGCAACTTGCAGGGTATCGCCACTGTCATTGACATCATCAACGAGCAAGACACGCTGGCGCTTGATGTCGGTATGAAGCGGATAGCGGATAATGGCTTGTTTCTGTTTGTCAGAACCAGACAGGTAGTGTTCAACCTTGATACTGGTTAGCGCCATGATATCCAGGTAATCGCACACCAGCCTGGCTGGCACATAACCGCCGCGTCCGATAGCGATTACAATATCTGGCCGGTAGCCAGATTCCCTGATTAAAGTCGCCAGTCGTTGGCATAGTCGTTGTACCTCTGACCATGAGATCAGTTCACAGCGCATTGTCCTTGGCATTCGGATAGCCTCGTCGCCCCCCGAGTTACGAACACACGTTACTTAATTCCAGCGTGCAATGATGTAACAGCAATTGCAAGCAGGATATAAAAAAACAACCTGCGTTGCTCATTACTTGCTGGTATGTCGTACCGGCACTACTGTTTATAGTATGAAAGATAGTGAGTGCGTGGAATTTCTGCAGTGGGCACTCCCCCGTCTGCATATGCGCTGGGCAGGGTTTCGCAAAATACGCAGCCGTGTGTGCAAACGTGTTCAGCGGCGGATCAATCAGTTGCAGTTTGAAAGCATCTCTACTTATCAGGAGTATTTGCGGAAACATCCCGAGGAGTGGCAGAAACTTGACGAATTATGTCGAGTAACTATTTCCCGCTTCTATCGGGACAAGATGGTTTTCAGCTTGCTTGAGCTGGAAGTTCTCCCGGTTCTTGCAGGGCAGGCACTTTCCTGCGATGAAGACGTGCTTCACATCTGGAGCGCCGGTTGCGCCTCGGGTGAAGAACCCTACACGTTGATGCTGGTATGGGATTTATCCCTTCAATTGCGATTCCCACGGCTGCGCATGCATATCCTGGCAACCGATACTGATTCCGTATTACTCAAACGGGCGGAGCAGGCCTGCTATACTTTTAGCAGCGTGAAGAATCTTCCTGCGGCCTGGCGGGAAACCGCATTCCTCGATACTGCCGGGGTGTACTGTCTGGATCCTGTCTATAAGCGAAGCGTGGATTTTCAATGCGAGGATATCCGTGAAGCCTTACCCGATGGCCCATTTGATTTAATTTTATGTCGCAATCTGGTCTTTACCTATTTTGATCCTGAACTCCAGACAATAATCAGGGACCGGATGTGGGACAGGTTAAAACCTGGTGGCGCTTTGGTAACAGGGGTACACGAAGTACTACAGGAAGGTAAGCAGGATTTTGAAATATGGTCAGCACGATTGGGTATCTATCGGAAGGGCAGGACAAACACACGCAATATGCTGCGTTTTTAACGAGTTAATTATATTGCCTATGAGCCTTAATGGAAAAGACCAAGTGTAATGCACTATCTTATTGAGTCAGAATTTTCGCGAAAAATTACGATATATTGGATTGTCTTGCAAGTGTTTGTTTTTCTCAATAGTTTTCATAATCTTGCCCTGCGAGGAAGTAATGCTCGGACGGTAATTGATATGTGCTCAACTATTATTCGGCTTATCAGGTAACGTGGATAATACCGACCTTGAGTTGACGGAAATCGTTATCATGAAACTAAATATGGGCAGTCAAATGTGGGGGTAGACGTCATCATGAAACAGCCATTGCAAATCACCTTCCGTGATATTCCTCATTCTGATGCGGTGGAAGCATATATTCGAGAAAAGGCCGCCAAGTTAGACCAGTTTTATGATCACATCATGGCATGTCGTGTTGTGCTGGAAGTGCCACATGGGCACCATCATAAAGGCAAGCTGTATTACGTCAGGGTGGATTTAACCGTGCCGGATGGTGAATTGGTAGCCAGTCGCGCGCCCAAGGAACATCATGCTCACGAAGATGCTTATGTGGCAATTCGTGATGCCTTCGATGCCGCTCGACGACAACTTCAGGACTATGCCAGAAAACAGCGCAATAAGGTCAAAAGACACGAGCCTCCGCTACATGGCAGGATATCCAAACTGGTACCGCTGGAAGATTTTGGCAAGATCGAGTCATCAGATGGAAAAGAGATCTATTTTCATCGCAACAGCGTTGTGGATGCAGATTTTGATTCCCTGGCGATTGGCAATGATGTGAGGTATGTGGAAGAGGCCGGGGATGAAGGTCCTCAGGCCTCTACCGTATACATCATTGGCAAGCATCACATCGTTGATTGAGCAACGATCATCCAGTTTTTGGGGAAGTGTTCAAACAGCAGTAACACCTGCACTGGTCAAGAATCCAGCACGCTAACCTACTGGCCGGAATCCTTATCCACAGGTTTCGTTTTGAAGATATTCATGGCATAAACCTTAGTTTCCCTAGACGGATACCGGTCAGCAGTGACGGCTGGTTGCTTCTAAAGATGAACAGACAGTGATCAGAACGCTGTTTGGGCAGTTAACTGACCAGAGTACGCTGGGTGAGCAAAGCATCGGCAGTAGTCGTCTTGCCGGTAATGTCAATGGCATCAACAAATGAGATGAACATTCCGATCTCATTATACGGGTAGGGCGCCAGTTTTTTTATATAGTGGGCCTGTATCTGATGCTCCAATAGCCCCGCTATCCCGTAGAGAATGACCCTGCGTGAGTCATACTTAATATTTTTTCTCTTTTTGTTGTAGTTTTTCACAAGTTTTACATATCCTATGATTTTCAAATTTCCTTAGCAGATTCAGGTGGGGGAGTGAGTTGTTCGCTCTGATATCTTCACGTAATTGCTCAGTTCGCCTGGGCAGTTCTTCCATGAACATGTAAACTTTCTGTTTGTTGCCTTTTTTAATCCGTTTTACGTGGTGGCAGTGTTTGTGGTGGAGTTTGGTGTAGCGCTTACCACTAAATACCAATGGTGGAAATATCTCTTCGATAACCTCAATTGGAAACATCGCTTTTTTTAGTGAGTCTGAATCCAATTGTGTTTGTTCTATAAATTCTTGAAAGTTTTCTTTCTCATAGGAAAATTCAATTTTATTGACATTAATCTCTACTGTAACAGTGCAGTCGCCATTTGTGGATTTTTTGGTAATAGTTTTAGAGCCATTAAAGTCGATCCATTCTGTACTGGCAATGTCGAGATCAATTTTACCTAAGCTTTCATTTTCAGTAACATCTTCATCAAACACTGTAATTTTCAGGTTTATATCTTCTGTCCCAGGCAGTATTTTGCTAGTAATAAGCTCGTTAATAGTCTTGCTATCTCCATCACCTAATGAATAGGTGCCAAACTGTTTTTTATGATTTTCAAAGTCTACCTCAATGTTAATCTCTCCATCAGCCGCCCAATCTTCATCATCATGGATCTTGATCTTTTTTAAATAGGCACTAACTTCAAAAAGACTGTTCTCTATTTCTGAATATCTTCTGTTCTCTTCTTCAGGGATCTCAAATAATTTTATTTTAAAATGGAGTGTACAGGCGCCGTTATCTGATTTCCTAGAAAACGTGAACTCTTCTCCAATCCCACTAAGCCAAAATGTCTCTGGCTCATGAAGCGTAACCGCGCCCATACTTTCAGTGGTCGTTGTGTCATCATCATAGATTTCAAAAGCACCAGTCAGCGTGTCCCCAGCTTTAAATATCCGGTTTGGCAATTGGATGTTTATATTTTTTGAATCACCACTATCCACATTATACTGGCCATATGTTTCAAGACTAGAGCCATATTTAGTTTTAATAAATATCTCGCCGCTGCCCCAATTGTCTTTATCATTATGCACGGTGATTTTATAAAGTTTTAAGTCAACCAAGTAGTGAGGGACTGGCTCTGTTTTAACTGGTGGGATATCTTTATCGGGATCAAACTTAATATCGTATAGGAACTTGAGATAGAGGCCTGCGGTAAATGAGTAGTTGATTGGCAATAGATTCATTGCAATTGCGTTGCAGGCATAATCAGTCAGATCAAAAAGTTCATCCCTATGTGGATCCGTGCTCTCAAGAAAACTGTACCACCGAAATGGCTGTCCCGTGCCAAAACCATCGACATCATCACTATCGTAAAGTTGAGTGGTCTCCGCAAAATTCTTAAAGTAATCAAGGAGGTCCCAGCTTGAATTAAAGGCAATCTTGTCTCGGTTTAAGTTGATATTCCATTGTTCAGGGAGGTGGCCTTTCTTGAATGTTTCCCCCACATAGTCCTCAAAGTCATCATCATCAAAATAATCAAGCAGACCCATGTGGGGGTCATTATGCACATGAGCGGGTACTCCCATATCAGCCAGCAAGTGCACGACACGCCCCAGATTCTCCATCGCTTGCTCTTTATCGCCCGATATCCACTTATTGATTACATGCTCATCCCAATAGCGATCTGCTCTGTGAGGCGCTGAATAGAATTTCATGCCATCGAACTCTAATCCGTAATCATCAAAATCGTGATTCCAGAAATGTTCTACCCAAGGGATTACTCCACTTCTAACATAGCTAAGGAGAGTCGATGCTGCATTCGGGCCATGATTTTTTGGAATACCCAAGGGACCTATGCTTGTATCTTCAAGGTAGGAGCCATTAACAACCAAATCTATAGCCGAACTGCCATTGATTTGTTGCGCAAAAAAATATTGTAACCCTGTCGGCAAAAGATTAACTGAGTATCGAGAGATTTTTTTATGAACATGTGTTTTCATATTAATAACACTCTTATTGTTAGGTGAAGGATGGGAAATCCAACTGTTCTTGCCCAAGCATCCCAGCATCGAGGAATCCATCAAGTGCTGGAATCGGACAGGAAGTACCCTGGGTATGGAGGAAGAGAGGGGTAGCAGGGATCTTGAGGGTCGAGTAGCCACGGGAATTTTTCCCAAAGGCCTTCACGTGAGACTCTCGCCTCATGCGACTCCTATCGTCCAGCCATATCATCTAAGTAAAGATCCAGTGAACAAACAGACTTGGTTAACGTTGGCGCACCTCATAAACCAGCGCACCGCCTTGTGTTTGCGCCTAAGCCGTTTCTATTTCCGCTTCGCCCGGTGGGCGATCTCTTCAATGAGATAGAACAGAACGCGCCGTAATTCGGTACACCCATATCTTCCATAATATACAATCCAGCCCTCGCGTGGCTTCCTTTTTACTCGCACAGCGCTCGAACTGAATGCCACTACAGTGCCATTCTACCCATGTATAGAATACGGTGCTTTCAGCCAGCGTTCAATATAGAGTATCTCCCACTTGTTCTTCACATGTTTGCGAACTGCACGCATGAGAAGATCGTGGTCGATGTCATTAAAGAGCCCTTTGATGTCCATATCCAGGACCCAGGACCCAGGACCCAGGACCCAGGACCCAGGACCCAGGACCCAGGACCCAGGACCCAGGACCCAGGACCCAGGACCGTTTCCTGCACCGCTGACGCGCCCGTTCGAGCGCCTCCATGGCGGATCTGTCCGGACTGTATCCATAGAGCTTGGGTGAAAGTGCTTCTCCAGTTCCGGTTCTATTCGCTGTTTGACGACCATTTGGGCTATGCGGCCTGCAACCGTCGGTATGCCCAACGGCCTGCCCCCCTCCATCCCCTTGTCGATTTCAACTCGCAGTACCGGGGCGGTCTGTAACTGCCTGATGAAAGCCGGTTGTCAGATCTCTCTGAGCTATGAGTTAACACATGAGCCGCTACCGCCTATTGCCTGAGAAGGGTGGGGCGAAGTGTTGCCGTTTTTTTGAATCTATGAATTCGGCCATAAATGGCTGTAAACGGCTGGGTTGGCGGTTGGCGCTGGGGTTTTGGGGTGGGAATAATAAACCTGAAGCATCTGCGGGAGCGGCGAGGAGAAGAGCAATGACAAGGAATCAGGGGTGAGCAGTGAGCGACGCTGTTAAATTGGCTTAGCGTAGCAAAAGCACATTTCTATCCTTTGAAACGAAATTAACGAAGGCTCCTTATACAAGACCTACAATATAGATCAATAAACTAGTAATCAATGCAATCAACAAGGCTCGCAAGCCAGCCCATAGCCAGAAGCCACCACTAATTTTTCCTATGAATACTCCCAGAAAGAAAATCAATATAAAAGCAACCGTGGCGGCAGTTTCAAGAGGGTAACTGATAAGCCACGGATACCGATGCGCCACTCCCAGCGGGGTCATAATTATCAATGCAAAAATGAAAGGTGACATGCCATTGACCACGGCAACAATAAAGGGCATGAGACGGGCTGCCTGACCATGGGCCGATTGCTGCAAGTCCGCAATCATGGCATCTTCAAGTTCCCTTAGTTCCTGTCTCTTCTCCGCTGATTCGCTGATATAGGCGCTACTGATTCCACTTACCGCCAGCGCAATTGCCGTACCCATGCAGGCAGTAATAACCACGGATAGAATTACATTATTGCTGACATGAAACCCCATCAATAAACCCAGCATGGTGAGTGCACCATCGAAACCATTCACTACAAAGTAGCGTCGCACGATAAGATTAGATTGTGAAATGCTAAATAGCAGCTGAAATCGTTTAAACATCGGTCTGCGTTGATGAATCCGCTGAATCACCCATGCTGATGACTTCTACTTCATCGATACTGTGAATGGATCCACCCATTGATGTAATCGCATCAGACACATCGTCATAGGGGATATTTTCTGACTCGACAACAAGAATTACGGTCTCCGTTTTTTCATCCACTTCGACCACTTTAAAGTTAAACCAGCAGTCGGGGCATTTTTTTGCCAGTTGCGTGGAAAACTCAAGCCCATTGGGTGAATGCGGTTTGAGGACATCTAGCACGATTCGCTGTACTTTTACCATTGATAGCATCACTCTACAGTTTTGGTCCAGAAATAAATAGGCCAACTAATAGAAAATATCAGCACACTGCTGATCACTGACATGATTTGCAAAACCGAAACC
>NZ_AFOC01000119.1:0-8795 GCF_000224455.1 endosymbiont of Riftia pachyptila (vent Ph05) | reverse complement strand
GATCGATCAGTTCCGCGACCAGCTGCGCCAAGTGTTGGGACAGATCCCGATGTGGCAGCGGGAGCTGCGCAGCCGCTACAAAGAGCTGGAGCTAGAGGTGGTGGGGCTGGTGATTGAGCAGCTGATCGGCGAGCTGGCCAGTAAATATGCCGAACAGCATGAGCTGCTGAGCTACTTTGAGCGCCTGCACCGGGATCTTCTGCAGCAGATTGAACTGTTCAGCGGGACCGATGAGGAGAGGGAGTCCCCTCCAGGAGCGGATGCCCCCCGCTTCAATCGCTACAAGGTCAACCTGCTGGTGGACAATCGGGATGGCCCGGCGGTGCCGATCCTGCACGAGACCAATCCGACCTACCAGAACCTGCTCGGGCGGATCGAGCATATGGCGCGCCTCGGCACCATTGCTACCGACTTCACCCTGATCAAAGCGGGTGCGCTGCACCGCGCCAACGACGGTTTTCTGCTGCTGGAGGCAGAGAAACTGCTCGCCAACCCCTACGCCTGGGAGGCGCTGAAGCGCACCCTGAAATCCCGCGAGATCCGCATCGAATCCCTGGAGCGCCAGCTCAGCTTGGTCAGTACCACCAGTCTGGAGCCGGAGCCTATTCCCATCGACCTGAAGGTGATCCTGATCGGCGACCGCCACATCTACCATCTGCTGAAAGCCTATGATGCTGAGTTCAGTCAGCTGTTCAGGGTGGTGGCCGACTTTGCCGAGACTCTGCCGCGACAGCCGGGCAACGATCAGCGATTTCTGCGGCTGGTGGCTACTCTGCAGCAGCGTGAGGGGTTGCGGCCGATCGAGCGTATGGCGGCAGCGCGGATAGTGGAGTGGGCGGCGCGCCGCGCCGGCGACGGTGCTCGGCTTTCGCTGCACATGGGCAGTCTGGTTGATCTGCTGCAGGAGGCTGACTATTGGAGCGCCAGGGAGCAAAAAGAACAGATCGGCGTGGCGCAGCTGGAGCATGCTATCGAGCATCAGCAGAGACGTGTTGGTCAGCTACAGGAGCGTATGCAGCAGGAGATCCTCGACGGCATCCTGATGATCGATACCGACGGCATTCAGCTGGGCCGGGTCAATGGCCTGTCGGTGATCCAGGTGGGGGATTACAGCTTCGGTATGCCGAACCGCATCAGCGCCACCGCGCGCATCGGCAGTGGCGAGGTGATCGACATCGAACGCGAGGTCGATATGGGCGGGCCGATTCACAGCAAGGGGGTGTTCATTCTCTCCGCCTACCTCAACCGCCGCTACGCTCGCTATCAGCCGCTATCGGTCTCGGCGACCCTGGTGTTCGAGCAGAACTACGGTGAGGTGGAGGGTGACAGCGCCTCCGCCGGCGAGCTCTGTGCGCTGCTCTCAGCGCTCGGCGATCTGCCGCTGAAGCAGTCCCTGGCGATCACCGGTTCGGTCAATCAGCATGGTGAGATGCAGCCGATCGGCGGGGTCTGTGAGAAGATCGAGGGCTTCTTCGATATTTGCCAGGCGCGCGGTCTGGACGGCAGCCATGGAGTGATCATCCCGCAGGTCAATCTGCCCGATCTGATGTTGAAAAAGAGCCTGCGCGAGGCCGCTGCTGAGGGCCTGTTTTCTATCTATGTGGTGCGCCATGTGGAGCAGGCGATGGAGCTCTTCACCGGGATGCTGGCGGGGGTGGCGGATGAGCAGGGGGTCTACCCTAAGCAGACCGTCAACGGCAAGGTGCAGGTACGGCTGGCGGAGTGGTTTGCGCTGCGCCTGCAGCTCTCCGGTGGGCAGGGCTGAGTGCGCAATCTACTCGCCTGATTCGAGAACCCGGCAGCGCAGCCTGCCGCGGGCCAGCCTGGTCTCTATCTGATCGCCGACAGTGACCTTGGCGGCATCCCGCAGGATCGTCCCGTCTTCACTGCTGACAATGGCGAAACCCCGCTCCAGGGTGGTAAGCGGACTGAGGTTGTGCAGATCCCGGGCGAACTGGGCCAACCGTCCCTGGGCCTGTTCGAGTCGGCTCTCCATCGCCTGTTGCAGCCGCTGCTGCAAATGGTGATGTCTTTCGTCTAACGGTGCCAGCTGATGCGCTGGTGAGGCGCTCTGCAGCCGCTGTTGTAGATAGCTGAGGGCCAGCTGGGCGCGGCTCAGTTGTCGTCCCTGGCTCTGTTGCAGGCGTTCCGCCAGCTTCTCCATCCGTTGTTCAAATCGCACCAGGCGCTGCAGCGGGCTCTGTGGCTGCAGGCGCTGTTGCAGATGCGCCAGGTTGAGTCGGGCACTGTCGAGTTGGCGGGTCTGTTGTTGGCGCAGTCGCAGCCGCAGTTCGTCCAGGCGCTGGCTGAGCTGGCTCAGATGCTGCTGCGGGTGCTGCCGCTGCAGGCGTGCGCTGAGTTGTCTCAGCCGCTCTGTATGGCTGGTAGTGATGTGGCGCAGCCGTGTCTGGAGTTGTTGCTGGAGGCTGTTGAGGCGGCTGCGCAGCTCGACCTGCTCGGGGCTGGCCAGTTCGGCGGCGGCGGAGGGGGTGGCGGCGCGCTGATCGGCGACAAAGTCGGCGATGGTGAAGTCGATCTCGTGGCCGATGCCGGTGATCAGCGGGATCTGCGAGTCGAAGATGGCGCGCGCCACACGCTCATCGTTGAACGGCTGCAGATCCTCCAGGGAGCCGCCGCCGCGCGCCAGGATCAGTAGATCGCAGCGCTGCTGCCGGTTGGCCAGCTGCAGCATCTGTACGATCTGCTGTGCTGCCGTGTCGCCCTGCACCTGCACCGGGTGGATCAGCAGCGGGATCGCCGGGAAGCGTCGCGCCAGTACCGTCAGCAGGTCGCGCAGGGCGGCGCCGGAGGGGGAGGTGATCAGGCCGATCTGGCGGGGCAGCCTGGGCAGCGGTTGCTTGTGCTCGCTATCGAACAGCCCCTCGGCGGCGAGCTTCGCCTTGAGCCGGTCGAACGCCTGACGCAGCGCGCCTTCGCCGGCGGGCTCCATATGTTCGATGTTGAGCTGGAACTCGCCGCGCGCCTCATAGAGGCTGACCCGGGCGCGCACCAGCACCTGCTGGCCGTTTTGCGGCTGGAAGCGAAGCCGCTGGCGCTTGATACGGAACATCGCGCAGCGTACCTGGGCCACCTGGTCCTTCAGGGTGAAGTAGATGTGGCCAGAGGCGGGGCGCGCCAGGTTGGAGATCTCGCCCTCCACCCAGAGCAGCGGGAAGCTGCCCTCGATGACCGCGCGGCTTTCCCGCACCAGGCGGGAGATGGAGTAGATATCCCGGTTGGGCTTAAGTTGGCTGTTCATTGGTTGCGCGGCCGTTGCAGCGCCACTTTTTTGGCGGTATCGATGAGAAAGTGGCGCAGCAGGGCGTTGAGCTTCTCGGTGTCGACCGGTTTCAGCAGGTAGGCGTCCATGCCTGCGTCGAGGCACTCCTGCTTGACCTCTTCAGCGGTGTTGGCGGAGAGGGCGATGATCGGTAAGCGGGTGCCAGGCTTCTCCCGGCTGCGGTAGATGCGGGTGAATTCGATGCCGTCCATGTGCGGCATGCGAACGTCCACCAGGGCGAGATCGAAGCCGCTGGAACGGCTCAGGTCGAGGGCTTGTTTGCCGTCCTGCGCACGCTTTACCCGGTAGCCGGCCTTCGTCAGCATGGTATTGATCAGCTGAAAGCTGATGCTGTCATCCTCAGCCACCAGCACGTGGGTCTCGCGGGTGGCCTCCAGTAGCGGTACAAAGCCGCTCTCCAGGGCGAATTTCGAGTCTTCGTCCAGGGGCTGGTCGTCGATCAGCTGTTCGATGGCATGCCACAGATCGACCGGGTTGATCGGCTTGCGCAGGTTGAGGTTGTGGTTGTCGCTGCTGATCGCGTGGGTGAAGGTCAAAAACAGTACTGGCGCGCTCTTTCCCAGATAGTTGAGGAGCCGTTCGGCGCGTTCCTGGGTGTCATCGGTGGCAGGGGATTCTGCCACCAGCAGCAGGTCTACTGGATTGCCGTTGAAGCCGGAGTCTGGATCGATCTGGCGATTGTCGTAATGATCCAGCAGGATCACCTGAATGCCAGCCTGGCAGCAGTAGTCGACCAGTACATTGCGGCTCTCTGGCGAGGGCTCGGAGATGGCGACGGTAACCCCCTGTAGCGCCTCTGGAGGGCCGGGTGGGTCGTCCGGTATCTCTCTCAGGCAGGGTAGCTTCAACCAGAAGCAGCTGCCCCTGCTGGTCTCGCTGCCGAAACCGATCTCACCGCCCATCATCTTTGTCAGATCCCGTGCGATGGTGGTGCCGAGGCCGGTACCGCGGTACTCGCGGGTACGGGAGGAGTCCGACTGCCAGAATTCGTCGAAGATCCGGTTGCGCTTCTCTTTGTCGATGCCGATGCCGGTATCTTGCACCTCGAGCTGCAGATAGTGCTGTTCATCGTTATGCAGCGTCAGTGTGACGGTTATATGGCCAGAGGGGGTAAATTTGACCGCATTGCCGATCAGATTGTAGAGGATCTGGCGAAAGCGCAGTTCGTCGGCGAGGATCTCGTTCGGTACATTGGCGTCGATGCGGCAGACCAGCTCCACCCCCTTGCTGGCAGCGCTGGTGCCGAGGCCGCTGCAGACGTCGATGACGCAGCTGCGGAGATCGAACGCCGAGGGGTGCAGCTCCAGCTTGTTGGCGTCGATCTTGGAGAAGTCGAGGATGTCGCCGATCAATGCCGCCAAGGTGTCGGCGGAGGAGCTGATGGAGCTGATGTAGCCGCGCTGTTCGCGGTTGAGCCGGGTCGCGCCGAGCAGCCGGGAGAGGCCGATGATACTGGAGAGCGGGGTGCGCAGTTCGTGGGTCATGACCGCGAGGAAGTTGCCGCGGGCGCGGCTGGCAGCCTCGGCGGTCTGACGTGAGAAGTGTAGCCGGCGCAGCAACATAAACTGATAGAGTGGCAGGATGATCAGGCCAACCAGCAGGAACAGGGTGTAGAGAAAATGCTGCGACCAGCCGTCCATTAGGATGACCACCAAGCTGTAGCCGATGACACTGGCGGCGCAGGAGAAGAGCAGATTGTGGGTGCCGTAGCGGGTGCCTTGGGAGACGAATGACCAGAGGTAGATGAGGAAAAAAGGGCTGAAGGGGTTGCCGCTGAGATAGATGCAGAAGGAGGTGCCGCTGACATCCGCAAGTGCGGCGTGCAACTGCCGTCTGGGGTTCGCTTGGGGTGTCCATATGGTATGCAGCAGCAGCCCGATGAACCAGGCGAGATGAATGCCAAAAAAGAGGATGAAATCCTCCCAGGCAAAGGGAAATAGCTCGCGCCATCTGCCGATGATGAGCACGCTCGCCATCATCACCCAGGCCAGCAGCCGTACCACGGATGATTGCAGTTCATCGCTGTTGTGCAATCTCGTCAGTATGGGGTGGTTTGCGTGTGTGGGCATTGGGGCGACCTAGTCTCTACTCAGCCTCTTTCTATTGCGGGCAGTATATCCCGGATCTTTTCAGGATGGTTGATAGCGATGTTTTCCAGCTACCCTGCTGAGGTGCCTGTCGATGACCAGACCATTCAACCAGCCGATCTCTGTTTGAGAATTTTGGTCCGTGGCAGGTGATCCAGTTTACCGGTACCGTGGCAGATTCTATAATGCCCCGCCTGACCCACTCCGATGCGGAAGCGAAGACTATGCGTGTAATCGAGGATGCCCTCACATTTGATGATGTCTTGTTGGTGCCGGCCCACTCTACGGTGTTGCCCAACGATGTCGATCTGCGGACCAAACTGACCCGCGATATCAACCTCAATATCCCGCTGGTCTCAGCTGCCATGGATACGGTCACCGAATCCCGTTTCGCCATCGCGCTGGCGCTGGAGGGCGGTATTGGCATCGTTCACAAGAACATGACCCCGGAAGAGCAGGCCCAACAGGTCGCCAACGTCAAAAAGTATGAGGCGGGAGTAATCCGCAGCCCGATCACGGTGGCGCCCAATATCAGCATCGGCGAGGTGGTGGAGCTGACCAGTGCGCACAACATCTCCGGTGTGCCGGTGGTGGATGGCGACAAGCTGGTGGGTATAGTTACCGGACGCGATCTGCGTTTCGAGACCAAGATGGACGATCCGGTGCGCAACATTATGACCCGCAAGGATAAGCTGGTCACCGTCAACGAGGGCGCCGATCGTGACGAGGTGTTGCAGCTGCTGCACAAATACCGCATCGAGAAGGTGCTGGTGGTGAACGGTGAGTTCAAGCTGCGTGGCATGATCACGGTGAAGGATATCCAGAAGGCGAAGGATAACCCCAACGCCTGCCGCGACGATCAGGAGCGACTGCGGGTTGGCGCCGCGGTCGGCGTTGGCGCGGGCACCGAGGAGCGGGTCGAGCGGCTGGCCGAGGCCGGTGTCGATGTGATCGTGGTGGATACCGCCCACGGCCACTCCCAGGGGGTGCTCGACCGGGTCGCTTGGGTCAAGAAACACTATCCCGAGGTGCAGGTGATCGGCGGTAATATCGCCACTGCCGAGGCGGCCCAGGCGCTGGTGGATGCCGGTGCGGATGCGGTCAAGGTGGGGATTGGCCCAGGCTCGATCTGTACCACCCGCATTGTCGCTGGTGTCGGCGTGCCCCAGGTGACGGCAGTCTCCAACGTGGCGAAGCAGCTGGAGGACAGCGGCGTGCCGCTGATCGCCGATGGCGGGCTGCGCTACTCCGGCGATATCGCCAAGGTGTTGGCGTCAGGCGCCTACTCGGTGATGGTTGGTGGCATGTTCGCCGGCACTGACGAGTCGCCCGGCGAGGTGGAGATCTTCCAGGGACGCTCCTACAAGTCCTATCGCGGCATGGGCTCGCTGGGCGCGATGTCCGGCAAGCAGGGCTCCAGCGATCGCTACTTCCAGGAGAGCACCGACAAGGAGAAGCTGGTGCCCGAGGGTATCGAAGGGCGCGTCCCCTACAAGGGCTCGGTGACCAACATAATCTACCAGCTGGTGGGTGGTATCCGCTCCAGCATGGGGTACACCGGCTGTGCGAATCTCGATGAGATGCGCACCAAGCCGCGCTTTGTGCGAGTTACTGGCGCCGGCATGACCGAGTCCCATGTGCACGATGTGACCATTACCAAAGAAGCGCCCAACTACCGTCGGGACTGATTGACTGTAGGTCCGCCTTCAGGCGGACATCTCCGGCTAAAGCCGGACCTACGATACTGGATCGATCCAGAGAGGCACGAGGCTCGGGTTTTCGGTAGAAAACGCCCTGTAGCTTGGTGCCTTTCTGGTTTAAACGACTGGAAAAAACATGACCACTGACATCCACGCCCATCGCATCCTGATTCTTGATTTTGGCTCCCAATACACCCAGCTGATCGCCCGCCGGGTGCGCGAATCGGGGGTCTACTGCGAGATCTTTCCCTACGATAATGCGGGTATGGGGCTGGAGCACAAGCCCAGCGGGGTGATCCTCTCTGGCGGACCGGAGACGGTGACTGCCGACGAGGCGCCGCGCGCGCCGCAGCAAGTGTTTGAGCTGGGGGTGCCGGTGCTGGGCATCTGCTACGGCATGCAGACCATGGCGGCACAGCTGGGGGGTAAGGTGGCAGCCTCCGACAAGCACGAATACGGCTATGCTCAGGTGCGCGCCCACGGCCACTCCAAGCTGTTGAAGGATATCGAGGACCATACCAATGAACAGGGCTATGGCCTGCTCGATGTCTGGATGAGCCACGGCGATCGGGTCGAGGCGCTGCCACCCGGCTTCCATGTGATCTGCGAGACCGACAATGCGCCGCTGGCGGGGATGGCCGATGAAGAGCGTGGTTTCTACGGCATCCAGTTCCACCCGGAGGTGACCCACACCCGCCAGGGCAAGCGCATCCTCGATCACTTCCTGTTCCAGATCTGTGGTTGTGAGGCGCTCTGGACCCCGGGTCAGATCATCGAAGAGAGCATCACCCAGGTGCGCGAGCAGGTGGGGGATGCCCAAGTGGTGCTCGGCCTCTCCGGTGGTGTCGATAGCTCAGTGGTGGCGGCCCTGCTGCACCGGGCGATCGGCGATCAGCTGACCTGTGTCTTCGTCGACAATGGCCTGTTGCGGCTCCATGAAGGTGATCAGGTGATGGCGACGTTTGCCGAACACATGGGGGTGCGGGTGATCCGGGTCGATGCGGAGGATCGCTTCCTCAAGGCGTTGAAGGGGGTCTCGGACCCGGAGCAGAAACGCAAGATCATCGGCAACCTCTTCATCGACATCTTCGAGGAGGAGGCGAGCCGGCTGGAAGATGTGGCCTTCCTCGCCCAGGGCACCATCTACCCCGACGTGATCGAGTCCGCCGGCGCCGCCTCCGGTAAGGCCCACGTGATCAAGTCACACCACAATGTGGGTGGCCTGCCCGACTACATGAAGCTGAAGCTGGTGGAGCCGTTGCGCGAGCTGTTCAAGGATGAAGTGCGCAAGATCGGTGTCGAGCTCGGTCTGCCCTCCGAGATGATCTATCGCCACCCCTTCCCAGGGCCGGGACTGGGGGTGCGCATCCTCGGCGAGGTGAAGAAGGCGTATGCTGACATCCTGCGTCAGGCGGATCACATCTACATCGAGGAGCTGCGCAAGCACAACCTCTACGACGAGGTGAGTCAGGCGTTTGCGGTGTTCCTGCCGGTCAAGTCGGTGGGCGTGGTGGGCGATGCGCGCCGCTACGAATACGTAGTCTCGCTGCGCGCGGTGAAGACGATCGATTTCATGACCGCCAGCTTCGCCCATCTGCCGTTCGATTTTCTCGAAGAGGTGTCGCGCCGCATCATCAACGAGGTGACGGGGATCTCGCGGGTCGCCTACGATATCTCAAGCAAGCCGCCGGCGACGATCGAGTGGGA
>NZ_AFOC01000120.1:0-8779 GCF_000224455.1 endosymbiont of Riftia pachyptila (vent Ph05) | reverse complement strand
GCCCGGCAGCCAGCTTTGAGAATGGCCGCTGCGCCTTGCGCAAAGCCCGCGTTACTCAGCCAGGATAGTTCGCCTGGCCCGAAAAACTCCGATTCTAACACTCCCCACCAGCAGCCGGAACTCTCCTGCGAGTTGAATTCCGTCGCCTCTCCGCCCATAGCCGCGATAAAGATCCCGCTTCCTCGGCCGACCCTAGTGGTGGAAACCAATAACCATACTGACTGGTGACCTTCATCCATGTCCGATGCGCTCAACAGTTGGCTCACCCGACTCGCCAACAAACCTCTGCCCGCACTGCAACGCACCCTGACACGGGTCCGCGATCTGCTGAATAAGCCAAACGCAAGCCACAGCACCTTTGCTGCTGTGGTGCAGTACGACCCGGGCTTCAGCCTCTACCTGTTCCAGCAACTCAACCGGCAACCCAACAGACCCAGAGAACCGATCTGCAACATCCATAACGCCCTGCCGCTGATCGGCATGGGCCTGCTGGAGCGGGCTGTGATCGAGCTCACTCCGCTCGAATCACAACTCAAAGGCCCGGCAAGACGCGGATTGCTCGGCTGTTACAGCCGCGCTGCCCATGCGGCGATCTATGCCGAGAGCATCGCACAGCGCCAGGGACAGAGACACCCCAAGGATTTTGCCACCGCCGCCCTGCTCCACGAGCTCGCCGAGATGTCACTCTGGTTGGCAGCCCCGGAGCAACTCAGAGATATGGGGCAGGCAATCTCCCGCGGGGATGGCCGGGAAGATGCTGCGCTGGAGACCTTTGGTTTCACTCTGGAGGCACTTAACCTGGCCTTGGGTGGCCGCTGGGAACTACCCGAGTTAGTGCAAGAGTCGCAGAGGCTGTTTAACAGTTTCCAGCCCAAGGCACTAAGCGTGATGCTGTGTATCGCCCTGGCCCGCAGCAGTGCAGAGAGCTGGAGCGGAGAGGAGACCCAGGAGAATATCGAGCTACTGGGGGAATTTCTGAATATCCCTGAAGCGAAGGCCCAGGCCCTAAGCCACCAGATAGCGGTCGCGGCAGCCCATGAACTCTACACGCTACCACTCCCGCTAACGGCTTTCAGTCTGGCCAGGGCCGTTGCAACTGCGGCAAGCAGACCAGCCAAAGCTCAGCACCCAACACCCAAACAGCCCCCCCGGTTGAAGCAAACAGGCATTGAAGCGACCAAGCCAGCTCCAACACCCCAAGCCGTAAAGAGAGCCCCGCCGCCGGCCGCACCACGCACAACACCACCCACCCCGCCTGCCAAACCGACCCCTACAAAGCCCGCCAAGGCACGCCCCAACCCCCTGCAAACCATCATCGCCGACAGCATGCGGGAGCTGAAACAGCGCCATGGCATGCAACGGATCATGTTCTCCATGCTCACCCCCGACCGCAAACAGCTGAAGGCACGTTTTGTGATCGAAACCGGCCAGCAGCCCTCGCTGAAAGACTTTCAAGCGCCGCTGACCCAGACCAACATCTTTACTCTGCTACTGCAGAAACCACAGCCACTCTGGCTCAGGCCCGACAACATGACCAAATACCTGCCGCTGATCCCGGAACAAGCAATCAGTGTACTGGGTGGCAGAGAGTGCCTAATGATGTCGATCTTCTTCGGCGACAAACCGATCGGGGTACTCTACGCCGACAAGGGCTCAGAGAAGAGCAGC
Source organism: endosymbiont of Riftia pachyptila (vent Ph05) (assembly GCF_000224455.1). Classification (NCBI taxonomy): domain Bacteria; kingdom Pseudomonadati; phylum Pseudomonadota; class Gammaproteobacteria; species endosymbiont of Riftia pachyptila. The sequence goes on along the minus strand of NZ_AFOC01000120.1, from coordinate 7,111 downwards.
CTGAGCGTGGAGCAGTTCGCCAACTTCAAGGCACTCGGTATCCGCTCGATGAAACAGTTGCGTAGGTGAAGCTTTCCGCTGGTTACCTCATGAGAATCAATCGAGTCCGACCCGAATGGCACTAAGGAGCCTCTGAATAAGTTTGGGCCGTACAGATTGCTGATGAAAATGCCCTGATTTGAGGTGCACATCGCACGTAATAGCCAGCTATTGCGAAAGTTTGCAAGGAAAAAGCAGCGTATTTTGGCAGCAAGATGTAGGTCCATGACTTGCTCAGAGGCTCCCTAAGCTAAGGGGGTTTAGCTGCGGTACGGGATCTCTTTCATTTCATGTCGTGGGCCGTTAGAAGCGGAAAAGGTTTGGGTCTTCGTTTGACGCACCGAGGGTCTCGCCGGTCCGGTCGTAGCGTGAGGATATGGGCGGCTTGCATTCAAGCTCTTCCTGTCATCTGACAACAAGCTTGCCTTTATGCAAACCACGCTGACACAAAGACGGAAAAGCAGACCAGAAAGGAAGGCGCTTGCTGCATCGTAGATCGATGCGGTAACTCTTCACCCTCCCTACAGGGCCGCATCATCATAGTGACATCGCTGTTTGTGTCGACGCCAAAAACCAGACGCAGCGCAAGGATTTTACCGGATAGCGATTGACCCAGATCATTTGCACACCCCCAGTCCCGGCTAGAATGAAGCGGTTTTCACTGTCAGACTGAAGCAAGTGCCGCAACAGATCGCCTACCAGATCAACAACAGACTCTATCTCAGTATCACCGACCGCTGCACCCTGGAGTGCGCTTTCTGCCCAAAGACCCAAGGCAACATGCAGGTCAAAGGCTACGACCTGACACCAGATCACCGCCCTGAGGCCGAAGAGATCATCGCCGCCATCGATGACCCAAAGGCTTACGATGAGGTGGTGTTCTGCGGTTTTGGTGAACCAACACTGCGCCTCAACGTGCTGCTGAAGGTGGCTCGTAACATTAAATCGCGGGGTGGCCGGGTACGGGTTAACACCGACGGGCTTGCCAATCTTGTGCACAAAAACGACACTCTGCCAGCGCTGAGCGAGTGCGTCGATGCCATCTCGGTATCGATGAACGGCCAGAACGAAGAAGTCTACGAACGCCACTGCCGCCCCAACCTGCCCGGCTCGTTTGAGGCGATGCTCAAGTTCATCGAGGACGCCAAGGCTCACATCCCCCAAGTCACCGCCACCGCAGTAAACGGTTTGGAGGGGCTCGACATCGACGCCTGCCGAAAGCGGGCCGAGGCGCTTGGGGTGGAATTTCGCCAACGCGAGCTGGACCGGGTCGGCTAATCGATGACCCTGGCACAGCAGGCCCCAACCTTCGGCCAATATCTGCTCCAGCGTTACGGTGAGCGGGTCCACAAGGTCGCCATCGACGCCGCCTTCACCTGTCCCAACCGAGACGGCAGCAAGGGTATCGGCGGCTGCACCTTCTGCAACAATGTCTCCTTCAGTCCGAACGGTCGCCAGCCCAAGTCGATCGCAGAACAGATCGCAGCGGGGCGGCGGGTGGTCCGCAAACGCACCGGGGCGAAAAAATACCTCGCCTACTTCCAGGCCTACACCAACACTTATGGCGATCTGCAGCAGCTAAAGTCCCTCTACGACAGTGCCCTGGCCGAGCCCGACGTGATCGGTCTGTCGGTGGGTACCCGCCCCGACTGCGTGCCACCGGCGGTACTCGATCTGCTGGCCGGCTACCAGGCGCAAGGCTATGAGATCTGGCTGGAGCTGGGGCTACAGTCCGCCTTCGATACCACGCTGCAGCGAGTCAACCGAGGCCACGGTTTTGCTGAATACCAGGAGAGCGCCAGCGCGGCCAGGGCACGGGGACTAAAGCTCTGCACCCATCTGATCGCCGGTCTGCCTGGAGAGCAGGCGAGCCACTGCCACGAGTCCCTGCGGCAGGTGCTGGAGGTCGGCACCGATGGCCTCAAGCTGCACCCGCTGCATGTGGTCAAGGGCACCCAGCTGGCCAACCAGTGGCGACGCGGCGAGTACACGCCGCTCACCCTGGAGAATTACATCCAGATCGCTGCCGACCTGGTGGAGATGGCGCCAGCCGGGGTAGTCTGGCACCGCCTCACCGGCACCGCCTCCCGGGATATCCTGCTGGCACCGGAGTGGTGCGCTGAGAAGTGGCGGGTGCTCAACGGCATCGAGCAGGAACTGCGCCGGCGGCGCACCGACCGCAAGGTGGCATAAGCGCCGCAGCACAGATATCTAAGATAGTCGCGGCCTGGTCCGCGCCAGCACGTTTGAGGAATCCACTATGGAACTGGTCTGCCCGGCAGGTAATCTGCCCTCCCTGAAGGCCGCTGTCGACAACGGAGCCGATGCGGTCTATATCGGCCTGCGCGACGACACCAACGCACGCCACTTCCCCGGCCTCAATTTCAACCAGAAGCGCGCCAGCGATGGCATCGCCTATGCGCGGCGCAAAGGGGTACGGGTGTTCATGGCGATCAACACCTACCCGCGCCCGGATGGCTGGCAACGCTGGCAGCAGGCGGTGGACAGCGCCGCTGATCTGGGTGTCGATGCGCTGATCTGCGCCGATATCGGCGTACTCGACTACGCCTCCAGCCGTTGGCCCGATCTCAATCTGCACCTCTCAGTGCAGGCCTCTAGCACCAACTACGAGGCGTTGCGTTTCTATCACGACCACTTCGGCATCAAGCGGGCGGTGCTGCCGCGGGTGCTGTCGCTGCCCCAGGTCAAGCACGTAGTCGACAACAGCCCGGTGGGAATCGAGGTGTTCGGCTTCGGCAGCCTCTGCGTGATGGTGGAGGGGCGCTGTATCCTCTCCTCCTACGTCACCGGCGAGTCGCCCAACACCCAGGGCGCCTGCTCCCCGGCCAAGTATGTGGAGTGGAAGGATGGCCCGCAGGGGATGGAGTCACGCCTCAACGGCGTGCTCACCGACCGCTACCAAGAAGGTGAGCAGGCGGGCTACCCGACCATCTGCAAGGGACGTTTCGAGGTCGGCGACAATACCTTCTACGCGATCGAGGAGCCGACCTCGCTCAACACCCTGGAGCTACTGCCTGAGCTGATGGCCGCCGGAGTGGAGGCGATCAAGATCGAGGGCCGGCAACGCAGCCCAGCCTATGTGGCCCAGGTGGCGCAAGTATGGCGTCAGGCGATCGACAGCTGCCAGCGCGATCCTGAAACCTACCAGGCAAACCCGGCCTGGAACGCCACCCTCGGCAACGTCTCCGAAGGCACGCAGACCACCCTCGGCCCCTACCACCGCCCCTGGCAGTAACTCCCGCGGAATTATCCTGACATGAGCTCCAGCATGAAACTCTCCCTCGGTCCCGTACTCTACTTCTGGTCCCGCGACGATCTGTTCACCTTCTACGAGGAGGTGACGGAGATGCCGGTGGATATTGTCTATCTCGGCGAGACGGTCTGCTCCAAACGGCGCAGCCTTAGCACCGCTGATTGGATCGAACTCGGCGAGCGGCTGAGCCAGGCCGGCAAACAGGTGGTGCTCTCCACCCTGGCGCTGCTCGAGGCAGAGTCGGAGATGAAGACCCTGCGACGCATCTGCGACAACGGCCAGTTCATGGTCGAGGCCAATGATATTGGCGCAGTGCAGCTGCTATCGAGCGCCGGCCTGCCGTTTGTCACCGGACCGCTGGTCAATATCTACAACCCCCGCACTCTCAACCTGCTGGCGAAACAGGGGCTGAAGCGCTGGAGTCTGCCACTGGAGCTCTCCCGTGAGACTCTGAAGCAGATGCAGGCGGAGCGGCCGGAGGGGGTCGAGACCGAGGTCTTCGCCTTCGGCCGCCTGCCGCTGACCCTCTCGGCGCGCTGCTTCACCGCCCGCTCCCACAACCTACCGAAAGACGACTGCGACCTGAAGTGCATCGACTACCCGGACGGCCGCCTGCTCTCCACCCAGGAGAGCGAACCCTTCCTGGTGCTCAACGGCATCCAGACCCTCTCCGCGCTCAGTTGTGATCTGCTGCCGGAGGTCCCGGCCATGCAACAACTCGGGGTGGATGTGCTGCGCATCAGCCCACAGTACCGCCACACCGGTCGCATCGTCGATGCCTTCAGCAAGGCCATCGCCGGTGAGACAGCCGCCAACCTGGCTGCGCTGACCCCGCTCGGTACCTGTGACGGTTACTGGCAGGGTGAGGCCGGCATCCACAACAGCCTGAAAGCAGCCCGGCAGGTCTAGTCAGACACCGCATATGGGGTAGAATTCTGGCTCCCCATCTGCAACACGGTGCCTTAATGGATCCAACCCGCCCCATCGGTATCTTCGACTCCGGTATCGGTGGTCTCTCCGTATTGCGCCACATCCGCGAACAGCTCCCCGCTGAGGATCTGTTCTACGTCAGCGACAGCGGCCACCTCCCCTACGGTGCCAAAGGCTCCGATTTTGTTGCCCAGCGCGCCCAGCAGATCACCCGCTTTCTCATCGCACAGGGCGCCAAGACGATCGTCATCGCCTGCAACACCGCCACCGCCGCTGCGGTGGCCAGTCTACGCCAGCAACACACGCTACCGATCATCGGCATGGAACCTGGTCTGAAACCAGGGATCGCTGCCAGCCGCAATGGCGTGGTGGGAATACTCGCCACCGAGGGCACTCTCGGCAGCGCCAAGTTCCGCGACTTGCTAAGGCGCCACGGAGAGGGTGCAAGGGTGATCATCCGCCCCTGTCACGGCTGGGTCAGGCAGGTTGAATCCACAGACCTCAGCGGACCACGGGCACTCAAGGTGGTTGCGGAGGAGATCCAACCGTTGATCGATCAAGGGGTCGATAGCCTGGTGCTCGGCTGTACCCACTTCCCTTTTCTGCACCAGGCGATCCGCCAAATGGTGCCTGCCAAAACACACATCATCGACACCGGCCCGGCGGTGGCCAAAGAGCTGAAACGACGTCTTGTGGAACAGGGGCTGCTGAGACGCAGCACTGAGGGCGAGGTGCGCTGTTGGTGCAGCGGCGAGATTGCACAAACCAAGTATCAGGTCGAGCGGCTCTGGCGGCCGGGCTGCCCCGTACTGCCATTGCCGGTAGAGTGATCCCTCACTCTACCGGCAATCAGGCTACAGACCGGATTCAAAGGCGCCAATATCGGGTGCCTGACCGCTCCACTCGCGGCACTCCCCATCGCCAGGCCCCGGTTCGGGACAGTGGATAGCGGAGAGATGGACACCGGCATCGATCAGAGCTGAACCGGCTGGGGGTGTGAAGGCGCTGCGGAACTGGTTGTGCATGTAGGCCCAGCGTTCGCGGATGCTGATGCCTTCCGGCAGATCCAGGTTGGGCACGAATCGAGAGAGCCCCCCCGAGACCTCAGAGTTGGCCTGGTGGCTCATATTGCTGCCGTAGGTAAAATCACTATCGCCCCAGGCCACACTGTTGACCACCTCACCCGTTGCCGAGGCCCCCATGAAATTGTGGCTGCCCGCTCCCGTCGCCAGGATATGATAGGCATTGGCCGCACCCCGCAGTTCAAAGCCCCGCAAAGGACACTCATTGGGCGAGCAGTGCTCCGGGCTGCCGGTACCCAGCGAGACACAACCGAGATAGGTATTGGCGTTATCTGCCTGGTCTTCACCACGCAAGATCTTATAGTTGCGCTGTCCCGCCGGACCGTTGTCGAAGGAGATCAGGCCCTGGTAGAGCGACTCTGACATAGAGAAGTCGAAGCCGTCGTCCGCATTGTGCCAGACGATCACCTCCACCACCTTGTTGCGGCGACAGACGTTGCTTGAGAGATTGTCGGAGCAAAACTTGGATGCCCCCATGCCGTCTGAGTTACCACCGCCGCCAGGATCACCCGGCACCTCAGGGGACTTACGACCATCTGAATACCTACCGTTGTGGTGGGAGATGACCCTATAGACCAGGTTCTCGTTAATCGGTACCGACTGATCATCCGGCCGAATCATTACACCGCCACCATGGGCGCTGTGAGCAAACTCAGAGTAGCGCAGGGTATTGTGGCTGCCGCGGATGCGAAACAGGGAGTACCAGCCGTGATGGGCGTAGATCTCTTCCACCAGGGCGCCGCTCACATCCTTGTTGAAACCGGCACACTCGTAGGGACACTCACGGATCTCGAACTGGCGCACTGTGACATCATCGGCGGCGATGCGCAGTAGTGTGGTGCGCTCATTGGACTGGGCATCATAGGGAAACCCTGCACCCTCTATCACCGGGCGCTCATCGCCATACCCCGCCAGGGTCAGCCCCTGTACGTCGATAACCACCTCATCGGAGGAGGCAACAGGGTAGATACCACTGCGCACCAAGACTGTCTGGCCAACCTGGGCAACGGCAATGGCATCGCGGATACTGGGGTAAGCATCGCCATCACTGCCGGAGCAGTTGCGTTTGGCGATCGAATAGCTAGCGCAGTCGCCGGACAGCTGTATATCAACATACAAGGTCTCACCGCTGTTTCCAGCCGAAGAGCCGGCACCGCCCCCGGATGAGCCACTGCTCGTGCTGCTGCCGCTCTCACCGGATGAACCACCAGTGGGGGCATTACCTGAAGAGCCACCAGCCGTGGTACTGCCACCACCCCCGCTTGATGTGACGCCACCTCCAGTCGAGGTGCTGGCGAAAGCAACCTCGCTTCCGCCAGCCGAACTGCCACCACCACTACTGTTGATATCACTTCCAGCGTTACTGTTGCCAGCGGTGGTTTCACTACTGTTGGAACCGGTGCTGCTGCCAGTTGACTCGCTACTGGTGTTGGAACTGTTACTACCGCTCAAACTACCGCTGGCCACCTGATTGACCTGCTCGACACCGCTGTTGTTGCTGTTAGCGACGATGGAAATGGTCTGATCTAGGCCGTTGCTCAGCGAGCTGTCGACCCCGGCGTTGCTGAGTGCCTCGCCGGTATTGCCCGCAGTGCCATCCTGCAGCCCGCTCAGCAGGCTCAGCAGATCGCCCAGCGGGATGTTCGGGTCGATCGCCTGGGCGGCGGCCAAGGCCGCCTGAGCCTGGCTGAGCATCAGGCTGTTCACGTTGACCTCGCTCACCGAGCGGCGTACTGAACGATCAGCGGTGCTGAGCACCCGGTTGATGGCGCTATCCAAGGCAGCA
>NZ_AFOC01000121.1:0-8722 GCF_000224455.1 endosymbiont of Riftia pachyptila (vent Ph05) | reverse complement strand
GCCCGATGAATCGGAACCCCGATTCTGCGGTCGGTGATCAGCGTCTGCGTGCGCTAGGTACATATTGAGCGGGTTGCCGTATTTGCCGGAAGACATTCATACAAATATGCCTGACGGAAGAACCAATCATATCATTGAGAGTTGGCAGAATAATTCGATGGATAATAGCCATTCTAACCACAGTCATATCATTGCTCACCGACGCAGCAGCGATGGAAAACTCCAGTTATTAGAGACGCACTTGGAAGAAACTGCTGCCATCGCTGCCAGTATCACCGCGAAGATCGGGCTGTCCGAAGTAGGAGAGTTATTAGGGCTGCTGCACGATGTCGGCAAGTACAGCGCCAAGTTTCAGGGGTATATCCAGTCGGCAACCGGAATGATTGATCCTGATGCCGATTACTTTTCTGACTTTAGAACTCAAAAAGGGAAGATCGACCACTCAACTGCCGGAGCGCAGTGGGTGTGGCAGCGGCTGGGGCGCTATGGGGATCGGGGCAGATTTTGTGCCCAGATATTGGCAACCTGCCTTGCGTCACATCATAGTGGGTTGATCGACTGCCTGAAGCCGGAAGGGGAGGATGGGTTTAAGCGCCGTATCGACAAACCCGACCAGGATACTCATCTGAGTGAATGTCAGAGTAAGGCCGCCACCGACTATCTCAAGCACTTAGAACGCTTGGCAGATAGACCGCTGCTGATGGCAATGCTTGGCAAGTTACAACAATTAGGAGCAGGTAAGCAGCACGGGCAATCGATCTCTGAGACCATCAAACACTTCTATGTTGGCATGTTTACCCGCTTTCTGTTCAGCGCCCTGATTGATGCAGACCGTATCAACAGTGCCGACTTCGAACATCCTGAGAACCAAGGATTACGCAACAACGCCCCCATCGAATGGGAGGTTGCCATCAACCGCACGGAGGCGGCGTTGAATGAATTACCCGTTCGCAACCGGATCGATGAGATCAGGCGGGATATCTCCGACCGTTGTCGTCAACGTGCAGAGGAGCCACAGGGCATCTACAGCCTCACCGTACCGACCGGCGGCGGCAAGACCTACGCCAGCCTCCGCTATGCGCTGCACCACGCCAAAACCCATAAACTGGACCGGATCATCTATGTGATCCCCTACACCTCCATCATTGAACAGAATGCCGAGGCGATTCGTGAGCTAATTGAGTGTGGTAGTGATGCGCGTCCCTGGGTTCTGGAACATCACTCCAATCTGGAACCCGAGCAGCAGACATGGCACAGCAAACTGGCTGCCGAAAACTGGGATGCGCCAATCGTGCTGACGACCATGGTGCAGTTCCTGGAAGCCCTGTTCAGTGGCGGTACCCGTGGGGCGCGCCGCATGCACCAGCTTGCCAACAGCGTTATTGTCTTCGACGAGATCCAAACCCTGCCGGTCAACTGCACCCACCTATTCTGTAATGCAATTAACTTCCTGACCACCTATACCCGCACCACCGCCCTGCTTTGTACCGCCACCCAGCCGCTACTCAATCAGCTGCGTACCCCCGAAAAGGGGGGGCTGTCGATACCGCCGGAAAATGAGCTGGCCGGTGATCTTTCACAACTGTTTGCGGAGTTAAAACGGGTTGATATCAGCAATCGGGTGAGAGACAAGGGCTGGAGCGCCGAAGAGATCAGGGATCTCATTCTAGAACAGTTTTCCGAACAGGGTAACTGTCTGGTGATCGTCAATACCAAGGGGTGGGCAAAACGGCTCTACCAACTGTGCCGTGAGCAGATAAGTGATACCGATACACTCTTTCACCTCAGCACTCACCAGTGTCCTGCCCATCGTAAGGAGCTACTAGGCAAGATCAGAAAACGGCTCGATGATGACAAGCCAGTGGTCTGTATCAGTACCCAGTTGATGGAGGCAGGGGTCGATGTCGATTTTGCCAGTGTGATCCGATTTCTGGCTGGGCTCGACTCTGTTGCCCAGTCTGCCGGTCGCTGTAATCGCAACGGCAGGTTGAAGTCGGCAACGGTTCATGTCATCAACCCCGCTGATGAGCCAATCAACAGGATGGCTGATATCAAGGAGGGACGCGATCAGGCACTGAGGATATTTAATGAATTCAGTAACGATGAGCTGCTCACCCCGCCGGTGATGAGCCAATATTTTTACTACTACTTCTTCAGTCGTGACAAGGTAATGTCCTATCCGCTGACATCCAGGCAAGCGGGGCAACAGGAAAGTCTGCTTAACCTGTTGGCTGACAATAAAAATAACAGTATGGGTGGGCGATTAATAAGGTTAAATCAATCCTTCATGACAGCGGGTAAGGCTTTCAAGGCCATTGATGCCCCGACAGAAGCGATCATTGTCCCCTATGGTGAAGGGGAACTGCTTATCGCTGCTTTGTGCGGTGTCTCAATCGAATACGACCCCAGAGAGTATTATCGACTGTTGAAAGCGGCACAGAAATATAGTGTCAACCTCTTTCCCAATGTTTTACAGAAACTGAGGGAGCAGGAGGCCATTCATGAGATACAGCCAGGTGAAGGGATCTTCTATCTGGACGAGCGGTATTACAGCGAAGCATTTGGGGTGGCAACCGAAGAGGTTGCAGTACTCGGATTTTTGAATGTTTAAGGAGGATCAACTTGGATAACAAGATCAGTTTCAAGGTTCATGGCCGTTATGCGCTATTTACCGATCCCATCACTCGGGTTGGGGGAGAGAAGTGCTCCTATCACCTGCCCACCTATGAGGCCATCAAGGGCATCATCAAGTCGATCTACTGGAAGCCAACCCTGATCTGGGTAGTGGATCGGGTGCGGGTAGTGAAACCGCTCAGAACCCAGACCAAGGGGATGAAGCCGATTCGTTATCATAAATCGGGCAACGACCTCTCTATCTACACCTTCCTGCATGACGTGGAGTATCAGGTTGAAGCCCACTTTGAGTGGAACCGCCACCGTCCCGAACTGGAGGTTGACCGTATAGCCCCAAAGCATTTGGCGATTGCCAAACGGATGATCGAGAAAGGGGGGAGACAAGATATCTTTCTCGGCACCCGCGATTGCCAGGGATATGTGGAGCCATGTGAGTTTGGTGAAGGAGTGGGAGCCTATGATGAGATTGATGAATTGGGATTTGGCCTAATGTTTCACGGTTTCGACTATCCAGACGAGACCGGCAAAGATGAGTTGCATGGTCGTTTTTGGCACGCCACCATGAGACGTGGTGTTATCGACTATCCCGCGCCATCACAATGTGATGTGCGGCGCTTTATTCGCCCCATGCAGGCAAAGACCTTTGTATTAAATGAATCTCACAAGGGGGTTGAGCAAGAGGAGTTGGAACGATGAGCTGGATGGCGAAGTTGTATGAGACTTACGAGGCGGCCATGCAGCTGGATCTGGATGGTGATGCCAAGCTGATGCCCATTAGCCACACCATACAGAATGCCCACATCAAGATAGTGATCGATGGGGAAGGAAACTTTTTACGTGCCGAGGTACTGGAGAAGATCCCCATAATTATACCGGCCACTGAGGCATCTGCCGGAAGAAGTGGAACCAAACCTCCTCCCCATCCTTTGGCAGATAAACTGCAATATGTTGCCAAGGATTATCCAAAATTTGGAGGAAAAAAATGGTTTGATTTTGATAGCTATCAACAACTGCTCTGTGAGTGGTGTGAGTCTGAGTATTCACACCCGAAGTCACAAGCCGTCTACCGTTATATCTCCCAAGGAGAGGTTATTAAAGATTTGATCGAGGCGGCTGTGCTCTTTGTTGATGAAGAGGGCTTGCTGCTTGAGCAGTGGGAAGGAGAAGGAGAGATACCAAAAATATTCAAGGTTCTTCCGAAGACAAAAAAATTGACCGACCAGGGGACTGCCTTAGTGACATGGAGTGTTGAGATTGCAGGAGATGCGCATGCAAATACTTGCGATGATCAGTCACTTCAGCAGAGTTGGATTAACTATGAAACCTCCCGAGGTGGTTTGGAAGGCCTCTGTTTTATCAGTGGAGAGCGGCAATCAGTGGCGTATAGTCATCCAGCAAAGCTCCGCCACTCAGGTGACAACGCCAAACTGATTTCAGCCAATGACCTGACTGGCTTTACTTTTCGTGGGCGGTTTACCGATACAAAAAAGAGTATTGAGCAGCAGGGTAACCAAGCAGCCAGCATCGGCTTTATGCCGACCCAAAAGGCCCACAATGCACTGCGTTGGTTGATCGCGCGTCAAGGATTTCATAACGGAGAGCAAAGGTATGTGACATGGGCAGTATCGGGCAAGCCGATCCCCAAGCCGACTGAGAGTAGCTGGAATTTGATGAGTGAAGAGCTGGTGCTTGAGGATGAGCTACCTCTATCGGAGGCTGATAATGCGCCAGACCATACACGCAACCTTGGCGCAGCCTTCGCGGGCCAACTCAACAAGTACATGGCAGGTTATCGGGCCAGGTTGAATCCCACGGAAGATATCGTAGTGATGGGGATCGACTCTGCCACGCCAGGCCGGATGAGTGTGATCTACTACCGGGAACTGATCGCCAGTGAGTTCCTTGATCGATTAACCCGTTGGCATTCCGAGTTTGCCTGGCATCAGCGCCATAAAAGAGAGCTTCCCGCATCGGGAAATCGAAAGCCAAAGACAGAGACCATCTGGCCCATCTGCTCTCCTGCACCCAGAAATATCGCAGAGACTGCCTATGGGGTCACTCTGACGGATGAACTGAAAAAAAGTGTCGTGGAGCGCATCATGCCCTGCATCATCGATGCGGCACCATTTCCACATGATCTACTGGATAGCTGTGTTCGCCGTGTCAGCAATCGGGTCAGTTACAAGTCCGACGATTTCTGGCGTTGGCAGCAGGATCTGGGTATCACCTGTGCCCTCTATCGCGGCTATTTCATGCGCCATCCAAAACCAAATCTGAGAAAGGAGTACTCCATGTCATTAGAAGAGAACAATCACAGTCGTGATTACCTGTATGGCCGGCTATTGGCGATTGCTGAATGTATCGAAGAGATTGCGCTTTCGGTAGGAGGCGAGAATCGCACCACCACGGTAGCTCGGCTGATGCAGCGGTTTGCCGACCGTCCCTATAGCACCTGGCGCAATATTGAGTTGGCACTACTCCCCTATATGCAGCGACTACAGGTATCCAGAACCGAATTTTTGGTAGATATCAAAAGGGAGCTGGATCGTGTATTGGCTGCCTTTGCAACCGATGACTTTACCAGTGAAAGGCCATTATCAGGTGAGTTCCTGCTGGCCTACCATTGCCAGCGGCTGGAATTTCCCAATAAGCAAACCCAATCAGATTCAAACAAGGAGAGCAACTAAATGAGCAGTCTGACCAAAAAAATAGATTTTGCCGTGATCTTCACTGTCAAAAATGCCAATCCTAATGGCGATCCACTCAATGGTAATCGACCCAGAACCGACTATGAGGGGTATGGCGAGATCACCGATGTCTGTCTCAAACGCAAGATCCGTGACCGCCTCCAGAGTGATGGACAGGCAATCTTTGTGCAGTCGGATGAGAAGAAGACGGATGGAATGCCCAGCCTGAAGGCAAGAGCTGAATCGGATGAACATGGATTAGGGAAGGATAGCTTTAACGTAAAAAAAACCACCCCTGATGAGACTGCGCGTCGCGCATGTGAAAAGTGGCTCGACGTGCGTACCTTTGGACAACTGTTTGCTTTCAAGAGCGATGCCAAGGACGGAGTTTCGATCCCCATTCGTGGCCCGGTATCGATTCAGTCCGCCTTTAGTGTGGAACCCGTCAGTATCACTAGCACCCAGATCACTAAAAGTGTGAGTGGAGAAGGGGATGGCAGCAAGAAATCCTCCGACACCATGGGTATGAAACATCGCGTCGATAGTGCCACTTATGTCGTCTACGGTAGCATGAATCCACAACTGGCCGAGCGCACAGGCTTCAGTACTGAAGATGCTGAGGCCATCAAGACGGTACTACCACGCCTGTTTGAAGGGGATGCCTCCTCCGCCCGGCCCGAAGGGTCGATGGCTGTAGAGAAGCTGATCTGGTGGCAACATAACTGCAAATCGGGTCAATACTCATCGGCAAAGGTACATCGCACCTTGCAAGTCAATTCCGATGCCAGTTATCAGTTGACCAATCTGGAGGGACTGGTTCCCGAGGAGATCGACGGCTTTTGATTGGGACTTAGGAGGTGCTACCGGGTGCTGTTCGATGGCGAACCTATTGACGATGTGGTCAAACCTGGAGGGTTCAAGGATTTGCACTAGCCTGATCTTTGTCGCCGAGTTGTGTTACTGGGCTTGCAAGCGCGGCTTGGAGCGGAAGGTCGGGTTGCTGCTGGGGGCGATAGAAGTTATTTCATTCGAAAAGCCTTGTGATCATATCTAGGCTGTGTTGCGGACAACCCTTGAGCGTAGCAGGTTGTCTATTGGAGAGAACGATATGCTGATTGCTGCCCTGGCGTTGGCACTTGGATTGACCGTCGCCACTTATTACGGCAGGGAATTGAGGCAAGTATCTGGCCTGCAAGTAGAAGCTTTTCTGGAGTAAAGCCCTGTGCGTGATACGGATATCGACCTGCTGCCCCTCTCGGCCTTACAACACCTGGCCTACTGCCCGCGCCAGTGTGCCCTGATCCACCTGGAGCAGAGCTGGCAGGAGAACCGCTTCACCGCTGAGGGGCAGATCCTGCACCAGCGTGCCAACAGCGGTGAGGCGGAGAGCCGGGGTGATCTGCATATTGCCCGTTCGTTGCGTCTCCACTCCCGCCAGTTGGGGCTGAGCGGGATCGCTGATGTGGTGGAGTTTCATCAGGCGGAGGAGGGGGCGAGGCTAGCGGGTCGGAAGGGGTATTGGCGGCCCTATCCCGTGGAATATAAGCGGGGGCGGCGCAAGCGCGATGACTGGGACCGTATCCAGCTCTGTGCCCAGGCGCTCTGCCTTGAAGAGATGTTTGACACACCGGTTTCAGAAGGGGCGATGTTCTACGGCAAGGCGCGCCGCCGGGAGCGGGTGCCAATCGATGCGCCGTTGCGGGAGCAGACTGCGGCACTCGCTGAGCAGCTGCACACCCTCTGGTCCGCCAGAAAGACCCCACCCCCTGAGCCCGGCCCCAAGTGTGACCACTGTTCGCTGGTTGAGCTCTGTATGCCCCGGCATGGCTCGGCCAGCGTCTATCTGCAACGGATGCTCGATCTGCCATGAAAAAACTGCTCAATACTCTCTATGTCACCACCCAGGGCGCGTGGCTGGCCCGCGAACGGGAGAATGTGCTGGTGCGGATCGAACAGGAGACCCGCCTGCGGTTGCCGATCCACACCCTGGGCGCCATCGTCTGCTTTGGTCAGGTTTCTGCCAGTGCGCCGTTGATGGGGCTCTGCGCTGAACGTGGGGTGGGCTTGGCCTTTCTTACCAAGCGCGGGCGATTTCTGGCGCGGGTGCATGGGCCAGTTTCGGGCAACGTGCTGCTGCGTCGAGAACAGTATCGCCAGGCTGATGATGATGCAGCCACGGCTCGTATTGTCTCGGTGCTGGTCGCCACCAAGATCGCCAACAGTCGGACTGTCTTACAGCGCGCCTTGCGTGATCGTCCAGATGGTGAGGGTGTCGCAGGGTTGCAGGCAGCGGTGACGCATCTGGCCAGCTTACAGCGCAGTGTAGTGGGGCGGGGTGATGGCCTCGACAGCCTGCGTGGCACCGAAGGCGCTGCAGCCCGCGCCTATTTTGGTGTCTTCGATGATCTGATAACCCATTCCGATCCGGCCTTTCGTTTCGATGGGCGCAGCCGGCGGCCGCCCCTCGATCCGCTCAATGCGTTGCTATCGTTCCTCTACACCCTGTTGCGCCATGACATAGCCTCCGCGCTGGAGGTGGTTGGTCTTGATCCGGCCGTTGGCTACCTGCACCGTGATCGACCGGGGCGCCCTGGTCTTGCCCTCGACCTGATGGAGGAGTTGCGCGCCTTTCTTGTCGATCGACTGGTGCTTAGCCTGATCAACCGGCGTCAACTCAAACCGGCAGGCTTCACAACCAGTGAGGATGGGGCGGTGATGATGAACGATGAGACCCGCAAGGCGGTGCTGGTCGCTTACCAGGAGAGAAAGGCCGATCGGTTGCGCCACCCCTTTCTGGATGAGGAGCTTGAGATTGGTCTGATTCCCCATATCCAGGCGCGCCTTTTCGCCCGCTATCTACGTGGTGACCTCGATGCCTATCCCGCCTTCATCTGGCGCTGAAGTGGAGAGCTGTCATGATGGTACTCATCACCTATGATGTTCGCACCGAAACCCCAGATGGCCCCCGTCGCTTGCGCCGGGTTGCCAAGGCTTGTCAGGATTATGGCCAGCGGGTCCAATACTCCGTCTTCGAATGTCTGGTGGACCCGGCCCAGTGGGTGCAGCTCAAACAGCGCTTGATCGAAGAGATCGATACCGACCAGGACAGCCTGCGCTTCTACTATCTCGGTGCCAACTGGAAAAGGCGGGTGGAACATATCGGCGCCAAAGCCGGCTATGATCCAGAAGGCCCCCTGATCATCTGATCCTCCTGCGCGAACCCCAAGCGGACAGATAATGCCTGGCAGGTTCGCGCGGCTCTTTAAACAAAGTGAAAACAGAGCGTTATTGATGATGAGCGGATGCGTGCCTGAGCAAGAGAGTGAGAGTGCACCAGAAAGTAACAGCTTCGCGGAAATGTATGGTAAAAACCTTACTGCTCCAATAGTTACTGTGGAGCA
>NZ_AFOC01000122.1:0-8609 GCF_000224455.1 endosymbiont of Riftia pachyptila (vent Ph05) | reverse complement strand
GATGCTCCAGCAGCATCCGACAGGCGGCGATGATATTCTTCGCCTTGCTGTTGAACAGGCCGATGGTCTTGATGTATTCCTTCAACCCCGTCTCGCCCAGTTCGAGGATCCCAGCCGGAGTGTTGGCCACCGGAAAGAGCCGGGCGGTGGCCTTGTTGACCCCCTTGTCAGTAGCTTGGGCGGAAAGGATCACCGCAATCAGCAGCTCGAAGGTCGAGCTGTAGTTAAGTTCCGTGGTGGGGTTGGGGTTGGCTTGCTGCAGCCGCTCAAAGATATGCCGGCGCTTCTCTTGGTTCATCTCAATCGTGGAGCCCCAGCTGGTGAAGACAGAAAGCGGGAAGTCTAGCAGTTCAGCACCGCTCAGATCATCTCCACCACCCATTTGGTGACCACACCAGTAGCGCGGGCACACTGCTCACCGCGTGCATCGGCAAAGGCTTTGTATTCCGTTGCATCCCACAGGTCATAGGTGCGGCCGGTGAAGCGTTGCTGCAACTCTTCACAGGTGATGCCGCCGAACTCCTCGCGGAAGCGCTCGACCAGTTCCCGACCCTTGCGAAAGTTGCCGATGCCTCGCCCCCGGTCGAGTTTATCCCGATCCCGCCCGCGCTTGGCGCTGAGCGCCATCAGGCCACCGGTGAGCGCACCGCAGGCGCCCTGCCCCATCAGACCTCCACCGCCAGAGAGGCCATGACTCGCCTTGATCGTCTCGTCACTGATGATGCCAATGGTCTCCTGCACCGTGGCCAACACACACTGAGGGCAGCAGCCATAATCCAGTTCATATTGAGTCGCCTTCGCATAGGCCTGTTCGGCGAGTTGTGCGCGCTTTTCCTTGTCCATTACTACTCCAGCAGGGATTGAAGATCCGTCAATTTCAGCAAAATGGTGCAGCTGCGGCATTGATTATGGGCAATCGGAGCATCTGGGGGGCCGCTGAAGGGCAACACCACTCCGCCATGTGCCGGATTGCTCACTCTGCAATGGGTAGATCACCACCCCCCATCCGGTTTGCCTCTTCACCCTGTTAATCCCCACTCTCCTTTTTGACGGTGCCGAGAAACGCGGGCTCAACCCGCTTGCCGTTCAACGCCATAGTGCAGTAGTCGGTCTCATCGATCTGATCCACCACCTTCTCCGCCAGCGCCTCCACCAGCAGGGAGGTTCCGCCGGTGGCTAGCGCGGTCAGGGTGGTGGCGGTGGTCTTCAGTGTTCCCGCCACCTTGGGGGTAATCGTCGGATGCGCCAGCGTGCCCCCAACACTGAGCGGCACCAGGGTCAGCTTCATCACACTGATATTCTTCGCCCGCGGGTCCAGACGCAGATCCAGCTGCTCTCTGCCCAGATCGATCTTACCGGTGCCGATCAGCGACAAGGCACCGGTATCGAAGACGATGGCCCGGGCATCCGCCTGGCCCTTTACGATATCGAAATGGACCACACCGCAGTTGATCGGCTGGCCCTCTTTATCATCGGGCGACGGCAACAGCGCCTGCAGATCGGTAGCGAGGAAACCGATCGCCCCGCTCGAATAGCGCCCATCACTGATCACTAGACGGGCCTCACCATCCGCCCCCGCCATCAGCTCATGCACAGAATCTCCCGAGCCTCGCAGTTGCAGATCCAGATCAGCCTTGCCGGCAAACTGCGGCGCCTCTCCCGGTCCCGCCAGCAACGCCCCATAGTCGAGCTGGCTAATCTGCAGATCTGTTTCCAAACGGGGCAACAAGGGGCGGCTGTCAAGCCTGAGATGACTGCTCATCCTGCCCCCAGAAAAGAGGCCCTGCAGCGGCTTCAGCTGCAGGATGCCATCCTTCAGCGAGAGCTGAAGCTCGAGATCTTTGGCTACATGGCCACGGCCGCTGATCTGTTTCGCCCGATAGACAAGCTCCAGATCAGCCAACTTGAGGCTCTCCAACGGCAGGGGCTCTTTAGAGAAGAGGAACGCCGGTGCCGCTGGCTCTGCTGCCTTCTCCCCCGACGAATCCACCTCCAGAATCTCGCTCGACTCCCTCTGAGCCTTCTGAACCGGTGTCTGTATTTGCGGCGGTGGTGGAAAGATCGCATCGATGTCCAGCAGATTGGAGGCCAGCTCCGCCTCCACTGCCGGGCGCTCACCCTCGAGGCTCAACACCAACCAGCCGGAGAGGTCGCTATTGCCCAGAGTCAGCAGCATCTCATCCAGGCTATAGCGATCCTGCTGCGCTTTCAGCTGGCCCGAAATTTTCAGCGGCAGAGCGGGTATCGGCCCGGCCTCTTTGAGCGCCGGCACCCACGCAGCCAGCGCCTTGACGGTTCTATCCGGATGGGGCGCATCCAGGCCAAGCTGCAGCTCGACCTCTTTGGCCGTCAGCGGAATCTTGACCATACCCTCTATCGAGAGCGCCGCATCCAACGCCGCAGCGTTGATCTGTAGCGGGGTCGGCCGACTCAACAACAGTTCAGCCAGGGAACCGATCTGGCCGTCCGCGCTAAAAGGATCCTCCCCATAGCTGCCGACCAGCTGGTACGCCAGCGGCCCTTTGGCAGCATCGAACCCCATCCGCAGATGTTCGAGCCGCAGTGGAAGCAGCGATTTGCGCTGCGGATTTTTGAGCTGCAGCGCTAGCTGCTTCAGCTCGAGATGGCTGTCGCCCTGCAGCTGCTGCAACAGGGCACGGGGCGATCTACCTCTGCCCCGCAGGTCGATAATCAGATCCAGCCTGCCCTGACTGATCTGCTCCACGCCCAAGGCGCGAGCCAAGATTGCCAGGTCGAGCTGCTCCGCCGTCAGCTGTATTCCCAGGGCCGGTGTGGATTTAGTGCTGTCGAGGGTCAGGTCAGCCTCGATCTGACCCTCCGCCAGCTTCAGCGAGAGGGGTTTCAGCTCCAGCCTGCCGGCTTGTAACGAGAGTTCCAGTGCCAGCGCCTCGATGCTCAGTCCCTGGGTGATGATCCGCTGGCCCTGGAAGCTTAGCCGGGCGTCGAACGCCTGCAACATCGCCAGCGGCAGGGGCTCATCGGAGAGTCTGAGATCAAACAGATGATCCGACGACTGCGCCTGCGCAGCCACTGGCTGGGGCAGCGCGGTTTTCCGCGCCTCACCCTCTGCCTGGGGATGCAGCAACTGATCCAGATCCAACAGGGTCGATCTGAGCGCCAGATCAAAACGCGGCTGCTTGCCGCCAGGCGTGAATGCCAAGCGGCCGGTGAGGTTGTTGTCACCCAGGCTCCAGTTGAGCTGCTCGATGAGATAGCCATCCGCTTGGTCCCTGAATTGGCCGCTGAGCCGCATCGGCTGATGCGGTATTGGCCCGACAGATTTCAATGCCGGCAGCATGCTGGCGGCTGATGCCAGAGCCTGCGCCGGGTTGGGCAGATCCAGGCTGAAGGCGATCTTAATCCCCTTGCCCGTCAGCGCGTTCTGAATCTGGCCCTGCAGATCCAGGACGAGCCCCGGCAGGTCGAGTTTCAGGTCGACCGGCAAGGGGGCGCTGGCCAGTACATTCGGCATCCCCACCCTGCCGGAGAGACTGTAGGCCTGCTGGTTGATGGCGCCCTTGCCATCCAGCTCCAACAGGGTCTGGTCCGAGTTTGCGCCGAGTTGGAGATGATCGATGGTGGTGGTGGCGATTTCGCCGCTGGCGCCATCCCGGTAGCTGACTCTGACCCGTTCGATCTGTGCCAGACGCACCACCGGCAATAACGGCCTGCCGCTGCGGGAGTCGGCGGGACGACTCTTCGCCGGTTTGCCAAACTGCCAGTTGGCCTGCCCATCCGGGTCGGTCTCCAGCAGCAGATCCAGGCCAGCCAGCTCAATCCGATCCACCACCAGACGGCGCTTCAACAATGGCAGCAACTGCAGTTGCAGTTCCAGATGCTCTAGCTGCAGCATCGGCTGCCTGCTTCCCCAGGGGGCATTGGCAAGGCTGACCTGTTGCAGCTTGAGACGGGGTTCGAGGGAGAGTTGCAGTTCAAGATCCCCAGCGATCACCAGTTCGCGCCCGCTCGCCTCACTCAGCTGGGCGGCGAGCCAGGGCTTGAGACGATTGAAGTCGGTGTTCATCAGCAGGATCAAACCGATGAGTAGCACCGCAATCACAAACAGCGACACCAGACCCAGCGCAATCCCCAGCTTTTTCATCGCCACCCTCCCTCTTGGGCGAACCCCACTCAGCAGAAGCCAGCTGGCTACTCGATCGAGTCTTTGACGATGCCATCGAGCAGTTCAAAGATCTCCTGGGTCACCTTGCCCGAATCTCCCGCCAGATACTGTCGGCGGAACGCCACATAGACCTGTTCAGGTTCAGCGGCCTTAATATAAACAGCAATGGTGAAGGGGCAGATCACCAGGTTCTCCGGCGTCACCTGGGTCATCTTGTGGGAGATCACCGCGCTGCAGAACTCCACCGACTCGGCCTTTTTGAAGACATCCTTGTAGCCCAGATCGGGGCCGGTACGATTCAGCATATCGCTCACATGCAGGGTGCCACTGACCAACATGCCGCGTTCCTCAATCGCCATCTTGATGTTGTCGATGACATCCTCATAGGCCTCGTCCGACTTATAGATCTGCACGGCTCCCGCTGCCGCGGGTGCCTCTCCCCCAGCGCTTGCCAGCAGCGGCATCAGCAGGATCATCCACGCCAGAATCACTCTCATCTTCCTTCTCCTTCCCGATTATTGTTCATACGTCGCCGCTGCCCCAACAGGAGAGCGCCCAACAGCAGCAGCGGCGGTAGCACAAACCACCAGTGCGACGGCTGCTGCAGGCTTTCATGGTAACCGACAATGCGACGAGTATAGCCCGGCTCCAGGCCGAGGTTTTCCGCCGGGCTCATGAAGCCGATATCGATTACTCGCAGACTGTCGCCCTCAGCCTCGGTGACGAAACCCATACCCTGCAGACGCTCCGCCACCGGCAGATCCGGCACCATCAGGGTCAGTTCACGCATTACCAGCCGGCCGCTCTCCTGCTCCACTTCCACCTGCAGCC
Source organism: endosymbiont of Riftia pachyptila (vent Ph05) (assembly GCF_000224455.1). Taxonomy (NCBI): domain Bacteria; kingdom Pseudomonadati; phylum Pseudomonadota; class Gammaproteobacteria; species endosymbiont of Riftia pachyptila. Next base: position 3,634 of record NZ_AFOC01000122.1, on the reverse strand, counting down.
GCAGTGAATCACCCGGGGTAGTGGAACGCAATTGCTCCGCAATCTGCGAGGCAGGCTGCAACTGGTCCGGTGGATAGAGCCAATCCCGCCAGTAATCGGGACGAAACAGGGAGAAGGCGATCAGCAACAGCAGCAGACTCTCCCACCAGCGGTTACGCGCCAGCAGCCAACCCTGGGTGGCAGAGACGAACAGCAACATCGCCGCCAACGCTGAGCTAAACACAACCAGCAGGTGGCCGATGGAATCAACCCCGATCAGCAGCAGCTCGGTGTTAAAGATGAACATGAACGGCAACACCGCAGTGCGAATATCGTAGTAGAACGACTGCAGCCCGGTGCGGATCGGGTCGGCCCGGGAGATCCCCGCCGCGGCGTAGGCCGCCAGCCCCACCGGCGGCGTGTCATCGGCAAGTATGCCGAAGTAGAAGACAAACATATGCACCGCCAGCAGTGGGATCTCCAGCCCGTGGGCGGCGGAGAGCTGCACGATCACCGGCGCCATCAGAGTCGAGACGACGATGTAGTTGGCGGTGGTGGGCAAGCCCATACCGAGCACCATGCAAACCAGCGCGGTGAGCAGCAGCATGAAGAAGACCGAACCGAAAGAGAGACTCTCGATCAGCTCCGCCAGCACCTGTCCGATCCCGGTCAGGCTCACCGTGCCCACCACGATACCGGCAGTGGCGGTGGCAACTCCGATGCCGATCATGTTGCGCGCGCCATTCTCCAACCCACGAATCAACGAGAGCCCACCGTGGCGTAGCGCCGCCGACAGATTGCGCCGGGCAAACAGCGCCCGCAGCCCCTCCTGGCTGAGCTGGATCAGCAGCATCAGGCAAATCGCGTAGAAGACCGCGCTGGCCGGCGACAGCCGCAACAGCATCAGACACCAAACCAACACCACGATCGGCAGTAGAAAGTGCAACCCACCCAACAGCGCCCGGCCAACGCTCATCACCTCATCCAGCCCCGACTCACGGCGCAGATCACAACGCACCTCGCAGTAGATCAGCGCCACATAGAGCCCCATCACCAGCAGCGCCACCCCCCAGAAGGCGGCCGCACCTAACAGGCTAGCGATGCCCTCCACCAGCCAGTAGGCGAGCAGAAAAAACAGCAGCGTACCGGACAGCATCAACCCCGCCCCCAGCAGGCGGGCACTGAGACGGCGCACCGGCCGCATCTCGCCCTGCATACCCGCCTTCACCGCCTCCAGATGTACCAGATAGATCAGCGCCAGATAGCTCAACAGTGCCGGTAGCGCAGCGTGGCGGATCACCTCCACATAGCTGATATTGAGGTACTCCACCATCAGGAAGGCCGCCGCCCCCATCACCGGCGGCATTATTTGGCCGTTGGTGGAAGCCGCCACCTCGATCGCCCCCGCCTTCTCACCGCTGAACCCCACCTTTTTCATCAGCGGGATGGTGAAGGTGCCGGTGGTCACCACATTGGCGATGGAGGAGCCGGAGACCATGCCGGTCAACCCGGAAGCGAGCACCGCAGCCTTGGCAGGGCCGCCACGCATATGGCCCACCAGGGCAAAGGCGACACGGATGAAGTAGTGGCCGCCACCGGCCTGCTCCAGCAGGCTGCCAAACAGCACAAATAGAAACACAAACCCCGCCGAGACCCCCAGCGCAACACCGAACACCCCCTCGCTGGAGAGCCACTGGTGGGAGGCAACCCGCGTCAGCGAGTGGCCCTTGTGGGCCAGCAAATCGGGCAGCCAGGGACCGGAAAAACTGTAACCAAGAAACAGCACGGCGACGATCGCCAGCGGCCAGCCGAGGGCGCGACGAGTCGCCTCCAGCAGCAACACTACCCCGATCACCGCGAGCGTCACATCGAGCAGGCTGGGATCACCAGCACGCTCTGCCAGAGAGTGATGAAAGAGGAAAAGATAGCCGGCACAGAAGGCCCCCACCAGGGCCAGCAGCCAATCGAGCAGCGGGATCTGATGGCTGATCCTGCCTCGTTGGGGTGGAAACGAGAGGTAGGCGAGAAAGATCGCAAAGGCGAGGTGGATCGAGCGCACCTCGGTGTCGTTGAAGACGCCAAAGCCGAGCGCGAAGGGGATCGGTGAGGCACCCACAGCTGGAACAGCGCCCAGCCCAGAGCCACTGCCAGCAACAGCTGCTTCGGCCAGCCTTCGGGACGGCGACCGCCATGCTCCACCGCCTCGATCTGCTCCAGGCGCAGCTTAGCGGACGCGTCACTCATTGGAGAAATTCGTCACTATGCAGCCCAGCTTGAACGCGGCATCAGGATCCAGCCCGGGGCAGGGCTCCTACTCTATCAACCCGGCTTCACGATAGTAGCGCAGCGCCCCGGGATGGTAGGGGGCGGAGTTGCCCTGCAGCATCGACTGCGGGGTGAGATGGGCAAAGGCGGGATGCAATCCGCGCATCGCCTCGAGATTTTCGAACACCGCTTTTACCAGCTGGTAGACCACTTCGTCATCCACATCGGCGCGGCTCACCAAAGTCGCCTTGGAACCAAAGGTATGGGCGTCGAAGTCGTTACCGCGGTACATCCCAGCCGGGATGGTGGCCGGCGCGTAGTAAGAGAGCGAGTCGATCAGCCGCTGCACCGCAGCCCCCTCCACCTGCACCAGTCGTGCGTCACAGGCGGTGGTCGCCTCCTTGATCGCCGCATTGGGGTGACCTGCCATAAAGATCATCACATCGATCTTGTTATCACAGAGCGCGCGGGACTGCTCCGAGGCCTTCAGCTCGGCGGCCAGCTTGAAATCGTCCATGCTCCAGCCGAGCAGCACCATCAGTTCCTCCAGGGTACCGCGCTGACCCGAGCCGGGGTTGCCGACGTTGACCCGTTTACCCTTCAGGTCGGCCAGCGTCTTGACCCCGCTGTCAGTCCTGGCGACCACGGTAAAGGGCTCGCTGTGGATCGCGAAGACTGCGCGCAGATCTTTATTCGGACCCTTGGCCTTGAACTTGGAGCTACCCTGGTAGGCGTGCAGCTGCCAATCGGACTGGGCGATAGCAAAATCGAGCTCGCGATTCGCCAGGGTGTTGAGATTGAAGATGGAACCGCCGGTAGACTCCACGGCACAGCGAATGCCATGGCTGCGCCGGTTGCGGTTGATCAGGCGGCAGATGGCGCCCCCCGCCGGATAGTAGACCCCGGTCAGCCCACCGGTACCGATACTGATGAAACGCTGTTCCGCAGCCTGGGCCAACAGAGTCAGGGAAAACAGCGACATAAACAACAGGGCCTTTCTCATCATCGCCTCCGGATCACCGGACGCCCGGCCCGGCCTGTGGTTTTTATTGCGGCAATCCTAACAGCTTCGCCAATCCATCGGGAGCGACAGCTATCCTCAGTGTTGATCCGGTAGGGGCTCAGGCCTCGAGATCGCATAGCCCTGCACAAAATCGACACCCATACTGGCCAGCTGCTCTCTGATCGCATCGCTCTCGACAAACTCGGCGATGGTCTGCTTGCCCAGTACCTGGGCGATGTCATTGATCGACTTCACCATCGCCAGATTGATCGGGTCATCCAGCATCTCGCGCACGAAGGAGCCATCGATCTTGAGGAAATCCACCGGCAGGTTTTTCAGGTAACCGAAGGAGGACATACCGCTACCAAAGTCGTCCAGCGCAAAGCG